>QMKU01000245.1 GCA_003646525.1 Campylobacterota bacterium | reverse complement strand
TCCTCCTCTATAGGTACAGCGATATTGGCAGCGATACTTTGAGCAGAGGCAGAGGGTTCTATGATGACGATAGCTACTTCAGGATAGTTGGAATTTGGAAAGAGATTACGATCCATCTTGCCATATCCCATAAACCCGATGAAGACAAAAAGAGCTAAAAATGAGATGATAAAGTGAGGTCGCCTAAGGATGCGTTCTATCCATGACTCTTCAGGATGTGATACTATACTACTCATCTAAATCTCTTATTTTGACCTGCTTATAAAATCCTAATTTTGTGAGTTTGGCTTCACTCCCTTGGGCTATTTTTCCTTGAGGACATGGAGTGACGAGTGCCTCTTTGGTATTCTCATACGATACACTGAGACTTTGTGCGGAGAATTTACCCTCACTATACTCCATCACTTTTATACTATTTTTCCCATAGATCAGTGTATCTACAGGGATGATGCACCCCTTCTGCTTGCCCGTGACAACTGCCACCGAGAGAGAGCTTCCTTCAGGGAGTCTCATTTTGCGCGTGAGTGTTACTTCTGCTACAGAGAGACCATTGAGGGCTTTGGTATAGATAATCTTGATACTTCCGATGATAGCATCACCCAAGAGGACACTCTGCCCCTTTTTGATAGTTTGATCTTCAGGCGAGAAAGAGAAAGTAATCTTTTGTGCATCCTGACTCATAGTCAATATAGTTTGGTTTGGTGATGCCAAGCTCCCCTCTCTGAGGAGTATATCTCCTATCACACCATCAAAGGGGGCTTTGATAGAGAGATACTCTAGCTGTATGTAGAGTTGCTTTATCTTCTTTTTTGTATTGATAACCTGTGTTAGCTTCCCTTGAAGTGCAAGCTTGGAGAGGTCTAGCTTCTCTTGAGACAATGCTCCTGCTTTTGTGAGTTTGATATTTCTTTTGTAGATTTTGTGTGTGAGGTCATAGTCATCTTGCTGCTGTCTTTTTGTCACTTTGAGTGATTTTATCGTGCTCAATAGCTCCCCTTCATCTATGTTGACGAGCAAGTCACCTTTGTTTACATATTGGGATTCACTGATGGCTATTTTTTTGATATAACCACTGAGTTTTGTTGTTATCTTGATCTCTCTTTGTGACTCTAATTTCGCCAGAAATGTTTCAGATTTTGTCACTTTGCCTTGTCGCGCTTCTACGAGAGAGAGCGTGAGTGTAGGTGGTGGTGGTGGTGTCGCTTCTGCGAGAGATGCTTGACGCGTCTTGAAGAGTTTGACAGCAGCCAATACGATGGCTATGATGACAACTATACCTATTATCTTCTTCATCACTTCGCTCCTCTTTCTAGTAGATAATCCATATAATATTTTCCTTTTTGATAGTTATATTTGCTCTCTATGAGCTTGGCTGTAGCGAGATTGGTTTTGCTCTTGGCATAGAGTAGGTCATTGAGTGTGGAGACATCATTTTGATAGCGGACACTCTCTATATTTTCACTCTCTTTTGCCAAATCTAGCTGGAGGATACTACTCTGATAGGTGGTATATGACTGCTTGAGCTTCTCGCTCCCCTCTACGAGAGACTTACGAAGATCTAGGAGAGTCTGCTCATAGTCTATTTTGGATTTCATCTTCGCTATTTTGGCTTCTTGTATAGTGGCATCAGACTTCCCAAAGTCAAATAGATTCCATTTGGCATTGAGTCCAATCTGCCAATTTCTCTCATCCTCCCAATCACCACTGTTTACATTGCTACTATCATTGGGTCCGTAGTTATGTCCATAGTAGCTAGAGAGTGAGACCTGCGGAAGTTTACTTGCTCCACTCTTCTTGATACTCTTGTCTGCTTTTTTGAGGTTGAGTTGGCTGATATCTATCTTGTGGAGTTGCGATGCGTCTCTGAGGAGTCGTTCTATATTTTGGTTAGGATTTTTGACAACTACACTGATAGCTTTGAGTCTATCTATCTCTTTGATTCCTACAAGCGTGGCTAGAGATGCCTTGGCGATGATGATATTGCTCTGTATGATTTCGAGATATGAGAGGTTGGCTTGATAGTCGCTCTGTGCTTTGAGGAGATCTATCTGTGCTTTTTTACCTAGTCGTACCTCTGTAGCGATGAGGTCATTGAGTACCTTTAGTCTTTTTACATAGCTCTTTTGGGCTTGGTGCATCTCTTGGGTTGCGAGGATAGTGAGATAGAGTGAGCGGATGTTGTAGACGAGTTGCTCTTTGCTGAGTACTGACTTACTTTGAGCTATCTGCCTGCTAAGAGCTGTCATCTCTATATCTGCCGTCTGTGCAAATCCAGTAAAGAGAGGTACAGAGTAAGTAACACCCGTCCCAAAGAGATTTTGAGTGGTTGCTACGCTTGCAGCAGCTATTGGGTCTCTCATCGTCGAAGGGGTGAGTGGTGCTAGGGTACGGGGGAGATTGAACCGTGTATAGCTAGCCACGAGATCAACACTTCCGAGCTTGCTAGCCTCCACTTCATCACGCTTGAGTTTTGCTGACTCTATATCGAGACTACTCTTGTGTACTACGCTACTCTTCTCCAATCCTATATTGACAAGACTAGGTAGAGAAACCGCCCATGTCATATAACTCATTAGAGGTACAATAATCAATTTTTTTATCAATTTCTTCCTTTTTTTGGAATGCTGGATTATACAATTATAAATATGTTTAGTAGTTAATACTACAATATGCTTTAGAATAATTTGCTATTATAGTGAGTTGAAGTGAATTATATGTGAACTTAGTGTATATATCAATATTTGTCGGGGTGAGGGCACCCTGATCTACGCTTTTGTTTGCAGTATTGTATATCCGTTACAACAGAGACCGTCATAACGAGGAAAAATTAAAAAAACGCATAATGCATCACCCGACTTATAGAGTACACAGAAGTTATTTTGCTATAATCTCTAATATAAAGGCTAAAAACATGATAACAAATGAAGAGTTAACCCAAGCGATACTAGATTTAGGTAGTAGATTAGAAGCTTCGCAAGAAGAGACAAAAAAATCTCTAAGAGAATTGTCACTAGAGGGCACCAAGTTATCGCAAGAATCACAAGAGACCAAGAGGGTTCTCAAAGAGTTAGGCTTTAATGTTAATGGTATCAAAAAAACAACAGGATTAGATACAGAGGAGTTTTTTTATACTTCTATCAATAAAAACTTAGAACTCAATGGTGTTCATTTTGATTCTAGTAGTAAAAATCTATCAGTAAATAAAGATGGTAAAAAACATGAGATAGATATATTTTTGGAAAATGGTACAAGTGTGGGGATTATAGAAGTCAAGACTAAAGTCAAAGAAGATACCATAAAATAACTAGATAAAATCATAGAAAACTTCTATTATTTCCACCCCTCTTTCAAAGACTACAAAATCATAGGAGCAATAGCAGGTAAGGTATTTCCTAGCCATCTACAAGAAAAGGCACTTAAAAAGGGATATATCGTGATTACGCAAGAAGGTAATCATATTGAACAACAGGCTCTTTGAGCGATTTAGCCTAGTTC
>QMKU01000244.1 GCA_003646525.1 Campylobacterota bacterium | reverse complement strand
TCAGAAGCTGGAATTTGATTTTTATAAAGCAGCGAAAAATGATGAAGCACGACTCTCTCAGCTTTGTCTCTGGGTATTGGAATGCGAGAGGGCAGCGCAGTCCTTTGCGATCCGAATGCCACAGAAAACACTTCACTCAAACAAGGCAGGTATCGATGCGATCCTTGACTATCTCGCGCTTTACTAGCAAGTCTCCATTGAGATTGCTAGATGTTGCTTATCTGGTCGTATTGCTACCACTGATACTGACTGCCAAGCTTCCGATGCTACTCTATATGCTATTGGTGTTTCTCTTGCTTCTGTTCCGCAAAAAGCCTACGGCATTGACACTTTTTTTTACTGCACTTTTTGGGCTTTTTGCTCTTTTTTTCTCACTCTATGGTGCGTTCAATTTTACTGGACTCTCTCGGCTGAGTCTTTTTATAGAGTTGTTGGTTTATCTCCTTATTTTGGCTGTTTCGCTACAACGCATGACGCGTGAGATCAATTTTTATCTGATCGTCTCTCCTATGTTATTACTGGCACTCTCTCTCTTTTTTTTCCACTCTATCACTATGCTGATCTATGTGGTGATCGAAATATATATTCTCTTATGGCTAATCCTCTCCCATCGTATGCGGGGCACTCTGCGTGAGACATCTCGAGTGACAGCGATGTACTTTGTCTCCTCTCTGCCTTGGGTGGTTCTACTCTTTATCTTTTTCCCTCGTATCTCTTTTGAGCATGCTTCATATGGGTTCCGTGGTGACGAGGGTAGGCGCATGGGTCATGACGGTACCATGTACCTTGATGGCAAAGCACTGCTTGTTCCTTCTGATCGTATCGTTATGGAAGTAGGATTTGCGAAAAAAGTGCCACCTTCAAATCAACTCTATTTTCGCGGTAGCCTGCTCTATACTGACAAAAAAGATCACTGGGAAGCACTCCCCGAGAGAGTGGTAAGCAGACAAAATCCTAAATACGAATCAGCAAAAGATTTGATCGTCTACAAAGTTTCACTCTACCCTACACACAAGCGTTGGCTTTATCTTCTTGATCTGCCCTTTGAAGCACCAGAGGGGGCAGAGATGGATGTTGATTTCGTCACAACTGTCAATAAGGATTTAGAAGAGCCTTTGCATTATGAAGCGACTTCAGCGTTGCGTTATCGCTATGGTGGAGAAGTGATGCCTGAGTTGCTGGAGGCTGCATCCTCTTTTGATAGGCACAGTAACCCAAAAAGCCTTGCACTAGCAGAGAAGATCAAAGCAGACTATCCTAACCTGACTGAGCGTAGTGCCGTGATCGCTGAAGTCTTTAGGGAACAGAACCTCACCTATACCCTTCGCCCAGAACTTTTGGATCTGAACAATTCGACGGATAGTTTTTTGTTCCAAAATAGAGAGGGTTACTGTGTGCATTTTGCTTCTTCTTTTGTGATTTTTTCCCGTATGGCTGGAATTCCTGCACGCATCGTGACAGGCTACAAAGGAGATCCCCAAAATAATAGTGTCAATAACTATCTAATCATCAAGGAACGAGATGCGCATGCCTGGGCAGAAGTCCTGATAGATCATCAATGGAAGCGCGTAGAGACCACTTCTTTTGCGAGTGGTATGACCATGGAGACTCAAGCACTCCTAGATCAAGATCACACACAAAAAAATCAAGGCAAATTCTTCAAACAAGCCAATCTCTACCTGATGTATCTCAAATATCAGGCAGAAACATGGATACTAGAATACAGCCATTTCCGCCAAATGCAACTCCTTGATAAGGTCAAAAAAGATTCTGGTTTTGTTTTGAAATTTATTGTTGCGATACTGTTTTTGGTACTTCTAAGTATGATCTCGATAAGCTATCTCCGTCGCCCGATTTGTACAGATAGTATCTTGTGTGCGCTAACCCCTCTGTTGAAGAGACTAAAAAGTCTAGGATTTGTACGACAGGAGGGTGAGACGATGCATGCTTTTTTTTGTCGCTATCTGGATGCTCATCCTGATATGCAAGAGCTGAGAAGGATCGATGAAGAGTATGAATCCATTCGTTATGGCAGAGAGAGTTCTAGTAGATCTGAGAAAGTATTTCGGGAGAGTATCAAAAAGTGTCTCATTAGACTATCCTCAATACCAATAAAATAAGGACTTTGCCCTACAGATCTGTAGGTTCGGTTTTATAGAACACACGGCTTTATGGGCTATTGATGGGTAGACACCTCTAAAGTCGAAAGAAGAATATTAAATTTTATGGTATAATATGAGAATGTTCAAAGAAATCTCCTTTATGTAGTTTGATTGATTACCAGACTTTTATTGGATGAAAAGGTAACTCAACTTCGGTTGGTTACCTTTTTTTTTGCTAATTTTTTAGTTGGGTGGTGGAGTGGGAATCCATAAAAGGAGGTTTTCTTTGAACAGATATACAGTGCTAATCATGCTTGCTATTCTGATCTGCTTGTCAGTGAAAGTTTATTGAGTAAAGGCAGGGATTAATCCCCCCTGCTGATTGGTACTGCTTTGTTTTGTTGCATCGACTCCGATAGATAGTTCACGGCTGGAGCTGTTGAACTAGCAATTGAGTCGTTAATCTTGTTAACCGAGGTCAGGTGATTCATGATCCATTCGCTACGCTTCACGCATCACAAATCACCAGACCCCTACCATTCTGCACAATCCAAAAATAGGAAATGAGATATAGAGTAAATGGGCTATTTTTCGACAGGCTAGGTAAGCACCTAAACTCTAAACCTACTAAAAACCCTCTCGAAATCTAAGCTTACTTCACACTCTGTCTCTTCAAAAGTATAAGTATATTCTAAAAAATCACCCTCGTTATCATAATCTAAATCTTTTAGCTTATATATTTTGGCTCTCAAATCATCAGGATAGACTAGAATATAGTAGTTTACTTTCTCTTTTTTATAAATATCAAACTTATGTATTTCATCGCGTCTCGCTGTTGATTTGGAGATGATCTCCACCACAATCTCTGGAGCTTTTGTCAAATAGCGTTCATTTGTCTCTCCACAAGTCAAGACAATATCAGGCTTTAGTGTCGTATGGTCATCTATCTTATAGTCAATCTCTCCCAACACTTCACAGTTAGGACAATTCTCTAACTGCGTATATAACATTGAGATAATGGCACTAGCAATAGATTGGTGTATTCTCATCGGAGCAGGAGCCATAGAGTACGCTACACCATCTATCAACTCCCACTCTCCTTCCCATTGTTTGTAGTCGCTATAATTGTAATATTCAATATTTTGTGCTAGGGTTGGCATAAGTCACTCCTCTCTATTCCTTTGGTTTATTATAGCACTTTTATAGAGGGGTGGGATAGTAAAACTAACAAAACCAAATATTCTGGTGACAGTCTGGGAAAAACACTTCACGGTAAATGTATTATTTTTGTCTCGTTCTTATTCGCTCCTGCGAAATGCCAATGAAATAAGGAATTTAGGCGATTATTAGGAGTCTGGTGATTTGTGATGCGTGAAGCGTAGCGAATGCATCATGAATCACCT
>QMKU01000243.1 GCA_003646525.1 Campylobacterota bacterium | reverse complement strand
TGGTTACCTAGCTCCAGTACGAACTTATCCCCAGCACCCAATTTTGACCATGAACGGTTTGAATATTTTGATGAAACAGAAGCATTTAGAGGCGTTATTGAAAATGGACAATTCCCTCTCTTTGCAAACTCATTTTTAGTTATTTGCGGAGCATAATATGAAAATACTTTATGTCAAGAACAGCAGCGATAGAGCCAAAGAGTTTCAGCTAAGAACTGTTATTTCTGAAGAAAATGGACAGAGGTTTGTTAAAAAAGAGATACTATGCAAAGAAGCACTACCTCACCTCATGAAAATGAAAGATAGTTATATCAAGCTTCAAGAGACGATCATAAGCCCCAAGATCAAACTCGCAAAGATTATTCACCAAACTCCAACAAGTCTGACATTTGAATTTGTCGATGGCATAAGTCTGGAAAACAGACTCCATACAGCACTACAAAAAAATGAAGAAGAGGCTACGAAAATAGTTGATGAGTATATGCAGATTATCAATGAAAATTTCAAAACACTGCCCTTTGACAATAAGCAATACACAGATGAATTTACAAATATATTTGGAGAACCTTTGGGTATCGATGCTGAGCAAGAGATATGCCTGAGTCATAACTCCAATATCGATCTAATTTTTTCAAACTTGATCTATCGTGGAGAAGAGATCTATATCATCGATTATGAGTGGGTATTTGATTTTCCTATCCCATTAAACTATATCTTCTATAGAGGTATCTATCTTCTCGACAATGATAGCATACTAAAACGCTATTTTTCAACACAGCAGATCGAACGCTTCGCTGCCTATGAAAAGCATTTTTTGCTTGGGCAAGTACTAAATAAACAATCTTTTTATCAGATTCAACACCATTATCTGAAGAATAAGTATACTGTTCAAGATGAAATTGCATTGAGAGAGAAGCAGATAGGCGATAGAGATCAACACATCAAAGAATTAGAGCGACATGTAGGCGAACTAGAAGATATAGCACAATCATTGAGAATCAAAAATAGAATTAAGCGCCTCTATCCAAACAACACTATTGCTGCTATTCAAACTCTCATCAAAAATCCCCAAATCTTTAAAAAAGTCTTTTTTCACCTCAAGCAGGGAAATATCAAATTCCTTCTCTCAAGGGCAAGAGAAAAACTTGGGAAAAATAGTAGATCTACTCAAGAGATAGATATCATAGATCTATCTGGATACTTTGAGCCTTTTGATGTCGCCAAATACCATCTCGGCGATCTACTAGTAGATATTATCATACCCGTTTATAACGGTTATGAGTTTCTCCCCGCACTCTTCAATAGTATCAAAGAGCAGACAAGCTCTCCATACCGATTGATTGTCATCAATGATTGTAGTCCTGATGAGAGAGTCAAACCTTATCTTCTGGAGAGGCTAAAAGAGCACCCTACGGCTCTCTTCATCGAGCATGAAGAGAATATGGGTTTCCTCAAGAGTGTCAATGAGGCACGGACTTATGTATCAAATCACTTTCTTATCCTCAATACCGATACAGAAGTACCAGAGTATTGGCTAGAGAGGATGATGTATCCCATCATACACGGGGAAAAAGTAGCATCCACCACTCCCTTTACCAATTCAGGAGAGATTGCTAGCTTTCCAAACTTCATCGCTGACAATCCTATTTTTGATGATATGAAAGTAGATGATTTAGACAAAGCTTTCAGAGATATGAGACCAGATCCTTTTTACGAGCCTATGCCAACTGGTGTAGGTTTTTGTATGGGAGTCAACTATCATTTGACTCAGGAGATAGGCTTCTTCACCGAAGATAAATTCGGCAAAGGATATGGTGAAGAGAATGACTGGTGCCAACGCGCCATCAAAGAGGGATTTCAAAACCTATTAGTTCCCAATCTCTTCGTCTACCACAAACATGGAGGCTCCTTCTCCACAGAAGAAAAGCAACGACTGCTAAATGAAAACTATGCAAAACTAACGCAACTACACCCCAACTATGCTCATGATGTGCATCAATATATCCAGAGGGATCCACACCGTTCACTTAGAAAGATTCTGATGATAGCTGCATCCTCCAAAAGCAGAGAGGGTATTTCGCTTATCATAGACCACGACTTGGGAGGCGGAGCCAATCACTATAGGGAGGAACTCGTAGAAAAACAGAAGGAAGAAGGGAGAAAAATACTTCAACTTCTGTATGATCTCTATGCAGATCGATATATACTGCATTTTGATTATAAAGAGCAACATATCTCTTTTGCCATTGAAGAGTTCGATGGAATCAAAAAGCTTTTTGAGCATAGTAAATTCAAAGAGATTTTCATCAACAATCTGGTTTCATTCCCACATATCTACAAAACTATCTCCATGATCAAGGAGCTATCTTCCTCGGAAAACACAGATCTTGTGATTCCTATACATGACTTTTATCCAATATGCCCTAGCTATACTCTCCTCAATGACAAAGGTGAATTCTGCAATATACCGTCAATCGAGACATGCCAAGAGTGCATCGGCAAGAATGATCTGGAGTGGAAAACATATTTCAGAGGAAAAGCCGATCTGAAAAAGTGGCGAGCAGAGTGGTCATACCTCCTAGAAAGTGCTTCAGAAATTTTATGCTTTTCCTACTCTTCAAAAGATATTCTACAAAAAGCCTATCCTCTGTTGGACGAGGCAAATATAATCGTCAAACCACACTCAGTAGAGCCTCTGGAGCCTGTAGTCACCGCGCCAAACAAAAGTGGCGATGAGATAGTCATAGGAATACTTGGGGGGATCAACTACAGCAAGGGATCCAAAGTCATACAGAACTTGACCGAAGAGATAGACAAGAGAGAGCTACCAATACGAGTGGTACTCATAGGGGAGATTTCAGATCTCATACGCAGCAAATCCTTTCAAGCGACTGGCAGATACAAGAGAGATGATCTTCCTAAACTTGTCGAAGAGCTAGGGATAGATATCTTTTTTATTCCCTCTATATGGCCAGAGACTTTCTCCTATACGACGCAAGAGGTCATGATGATGGATATGCCATTGATGGTTTTTGACTTGGGAGCCCCTGCCGAAAGAGTCAAAAAATATGACAAGGGCATAGTACTGGAAGATCACTCCATAGAGAAGATCATAAGCATCGTGACTCAAATCCAAAGCCAAGGATAACACTTGAGACTAGATGGTATCGATCTACTGCGTGGCTTGGCAGTAAGCACTGTGATTGTTTATCATTTTTTTGCCATATTGGGGCTTCAGGGGAGCCCATATTTTCACTATATTCATTCGTTTGGCATCTTCGGTGTATCACTTTTTTTCATCATCAGTGGTTTTCTCATCTACCGCTCTATCTCTTTCAGCCTTGATAGATATGGAACCAAGGCTGGACTGAAGCACTATGCACTTCATCGCCTATTTCGTATTCTCCCTGCCTACTATGTCAATTTTGCCGTAGTTCTACTCATGGCTACATTCATTATTGGCACTGATTATCTCTACTCTGCATCTTTTCTCAAACAGATTTTTACCCATCT
>QMKU01000242.1 GCA_003646525.1 Campylobacterota bacterium | reverse complement strand
GCTGACAAGAAGCAGACTCCTATCGTTGTCTATTGTCATACTGGCAGTCGAAGTTTTCAGGTACAGCATGCTATGAAATCACTCGGATTTGAGAAAATAAGCAATCTTCAGTATGGTATTATTAGTTATAATGGTGAAACAAAAAGAGGATAGTGATATAAAAAGTTTAGGCTACCTTTAAGGAGCAAGTTGCTCCTTAAAGAGAGATATTATTTTGCGATAGCTGCTTTGGAGGCTTCTGCTACTTTTGTAAAACTCTCAGGGGCATTCATCGCCATATCAGCGAGGATTTTTCTATCGAGTTCAATATTTGCAAGCTTGAGACCGTGCATAAATGTTGAATAGTTCATATCATTTAGTCTTGCTGCTGCATTAATTCTGATGATCCAGAGTTTTCTGAAATCTCTTTTTTTCTGTCTTCTATCTCTGTAAGCATATACTAGTGATCTTTCGAGTTGCTCTTTTGCTTTTCTGAAGTGTTTTCTTCTACCGCTATAGAAGCCTCTGGCTTGTTTTAATAGTTTTTTGTGGCGTCTATGTCTAACAACACCTGTTTTGACTCTCATGGTTTTCCTTTACCTTGAACTTATTCCAATTATCTTGGTTTAGTGTGAGGTGCCAAACATTATCTCTGTTTGAACTTACCCCTTATCGGGGGAACAGTTGACGAAATGACTAGTTGATCATCTCTTTGATATTTTTTGCGTCCGCAGCATCAATATGCTTGGAAGATCTCATTTGTCGATGGTGCTTACCATCGACTTTGGTTAAGATGTGGCTTCGGAAAGCTGTTCCTCTTTTGATCTTGCCGCTTTTTTTGACTCTGAAACGCTTGACAGCGCCTTTTACACTTTTCATTTTTGGCATATACTTAATTCCTTTACAGATATTTTTTCATTTCAGAAATACAGAAAATGGAAAATATTATACCCAAATAAATTTAATACTATCCCCTGTATGCTTAAATTATTCGTTTTTTTGACTTTTACTGCCGTTTTCTGCCGTGGTGCCAGAGTTTACATGCTGATCATTGAGCTTCTGTATGGCTCTTTTGCTTTGGGCGATTAGTTCATTTAATTTGGCGATATTTTTCTTTTGCAATCCACGCATTCTGGTAGTAAAAATAGGTTTCCACCATTGCGTATTGTGACTTATGGCTTTGGCGATGGCACTATCCTTCGCTTCCCATTTTTTACTTATTCTGAGAGCAAAAAAACTGCGTACTTTGAAGTGAATACCAAAAAAGAGGATGATTGCTACAAATATACCTATGAGACTGCTTGATTGTGAACTAGAAAGTCCATCAAAAAGATTGAATTTGACTTGAAGTATACCTAATAAAGCGATAAGTAAACCTATGATAGTAGCGTCTGTCCAAAGTACCTTGTTTACCCAGTTCTGTAATGCTTCATGTAACAATGATATTTTCTTCTCTTTGATATCTCTTGCGAAATCATCAAGTGCCTTGATGATACGATAGGCACGCTCTATACTAACTTTATCCATTCTATCAGTAATGCGTGCTAAGTCAGCATCTTTTTTGCCCTTGAGTCGTGCACCTTGTACTTCGTTTTCAAAAGGTATAGCTGCATTTTCATTATAAATTCCATAAAAGTTACCCGAGATCAAACCCTCTCCTGAGAGTGCTCTTTGCCATGATCCTATCACCTCCTCAAGATTGTCATCTTTTGCTGTGGTGTCGATTTGATTGAGGATATAGAGTATTTTATTGGCATCTTTGTGTCCGATGGTCGTAGCTACAAGGTGCTTAAGTGTGTCGCGCATGGCTCCAGGCTCAGGATGACGCGCATCGAAGAAGACCAATACAAGATCTGACATTTCCATGATATGGCTAGTGATACGCAAGATACCATCTCTCTGGCTATCGGCATCAAAACCCGGAGAGTCTATGAGTATTTTACCTTTGATGTTTGGAGATTTGATGGCTTTCAACTGGAGGTAGAGATTGGCTCGATTGCCTTCACCTGGGTCAACTTTGTTGATCTCTTCACTGATATTGTAGAAGGGGAAACGCGGATCAGCATCGAGGGCAAGTCCAGGGAGTGTGGTTGGGGTTTCGTTGTTCCCGTAGCACACAACTGTGAACTTGTCGTCAACTGCTTGGTTTCCACTATCTTGGACAGATGCTCCCGCATAGTGGTTGATAAAGGTTGATTTCCCTGAAGAGAATGTCCCTAGGATAGAGATCATGGGCCACCAAGAGATATGACTAGTATAGGTCTCCTCAGGCAATAGAAGCCCTATTTTGTGTGCTATTTTGTCAAGTGCTTCATAGTCGTCAATGACATCTAGTAAGACAGGATTTTCTACAGATAGATAATCTTTGAGTTTTCGGTATCGCTCTTTCGGTGTCATAATTATATCCTTGGGGTAACCTAATACAGGTGATACTCATAGCATTGCACCCTATGAGTTTAAATAACATTTGAGATGCGCTTGTATAGAAAAAGGTAGACATAGAAGATGGGCAAAATCCCATCAGCAAGTTTTACTTTTTGAGTGGTGTTACATACATATTGATATAACGACCTTCCTGATGAGCATCTTTTTCTAGATTGCCTACATCTTCAAGCATAGGCCAGACTCTCTTGAGTACTTCGACACCCAATTCTGGGTTTGCCATCTCTCGTCCTCTCAGAAAAACTCTAAGTTTGACATGTTTGCCTTTTTCGAGAAACTCTCTGGCATGTTTAACTTTGTAACTAATATCATTTTCAGCAATTTTGCAAGAAAACTTAACCTCTTTGACTTCAATCTTTTTTTGGTTTTTCTTGGCTTCTTTCTTTTTCTTCTCTATTTCATATTTGTGCTTTCCGTAATCCATCACTTTGGCAACAGGCGGCTTGGCATCTGGTGAAACCAATACGAGATCCAGACCCTTGTCCTCTGCAATTTGTATTGCATCTGCTCGTGAAATGATACCAAACTGCTCACCATCATCCCCAAGCACTCTCAGTTCCGTCGCTCTAATGTTCTCGTTCATTACGACATCATCTTTTTTATTTCGCCCACCCCTATTGTTGTAATCTCTGCTCAAATTTTTCCTTCTTTTAATTGTTGGCTTAATTTTACCATAAATTCGTCTATGGTTAGATTATATTGCTCTTTGGCTCTTCTATCACGGATGGCAACGGACTTATTGGTTACTTCTGCGTCTCCAAGTATCACAACATAGGGCACTCTCTGCTTTTCAGCCAAACGGATTCGTTTATTCAAGCTGTCATTTCTGTCATAGATTTCACTATCTATCTCCTCCTGAATCAGTCTATTCTTAAGCGTTTTGGCGTAAGCGACATGATCATCAGCAATTGGAACAAAGATAACTTGTGTCGGTGCGATAAAGAAAGGGAACTCTCCAGCATAGTGTTCTGTTAGGATTGCGATAAATCGTTCAAACGAACCCAAGATGGCACGGTGAATCATGACTGGCTGTTTTCGTGTATTATCCTCTGCGACATGTTCAACATTAAAACGTTGAGGCAGATTGAAGTCTC
>QMKU01000241.1 GCA_003646525.1 Campylobacterota bacterium | reverse complement strand
CTGCCCTGTTGATGACCACAATAGTAAAAAGCCAAAAATAAGAAATTAAATATATACTTATTTTGTCATTTTTCGACAGCCTACGCCACACCACGATTTTCAGTCGCCCTCAACACAGGCGAAACCCTCAATATTGAAGAGCTTGTTGAGGAGTTTGAAATCACGCCTAGAACCATACAAAAAGATTTCAATGAGAGTCTGATGACGACTTATGATATCGTTGATATGAGTCACGGTAATTATGCCTTTCCTGAGGGGTATCGACTCAAGTCAGTGGAGAATGAAGAGGAGATGCTAGAGTCTACCTACAGCGCCATCTACCACAACATATACAGATAATCGACGCAAGCGAATCCTATATGACAGCATCGATATCATATAGCAGTGAAACAGAAGTGTTGGAGCTAGTGAAGAGGTGGTTACCTGATATTGAGATCGTCGATGATGTGGAGTTGTCTGAAAAGTTAGATGCGATACTTCGTGGGTTTTTGGATAGGAAATAGACGGATCAAACCAATTAAAGTTTTAATATTTTTCGTGTACGAACCAACCCTTCGTACAATCAATCTATACTAACACCATAAGTAAAAGAAGGAGAAAGAAAATGCAATTTGACGAAAAACAACAAACCCAAGCCCTACAAAAAGCCCAATCTCTAGCAGATGAATTTGACCCCGACGAGGTGGAAGGGTTTGCTCAGAAACACAAAGGTGCCAAATGGTACGATGACTTTGTGCTACTCTATGAGATGGTAACTGCCAAAGGATTCAGTCTTAATACTACCATTTAAAGAGGTCTAAATGCTGAAAAAACTTTTCAATGCTGCGCAATGTGGGTGTTATTGTTCTTTTATACTTCCTTGGTTTTTGGTCTGGCGTTGAATGTCACTCTCTCCCTTGATAATCTTATAGACTAAAGAGCTAAAATCTGAATAAACTTAGCAATACTATATTCTGTATAGCATAATTTTAGTAAAAATTCAACGCATGACCCGTATAATTCGTGTAATTGTCCGCTTCTTATGCTTGAAGTGCTATAATGTCTGAAAAATAGAGGTCTACACCAAATGAAAAAAATAGTTATGCAACTTCTCCTTTTGCTGATCCTGCCTTTTGGACTTTGCGCTGAAAAGGTAGAAGTTACCTCCAAAAACTTCTATGCCAAGGATTCGGAAAATCAGGCACATTTTATCGATGATGTTTTGGTCAAACAGGGCAAAAGCTGGATACATAGCGATAGGCTGATTGTCTACTTTGATGAGAATAATGAAACGATTCAGTATGATGCGATCGGTAATGCAACTTTTGAAATCTTCAAAGAGCAGAGCCACTACAAAGGCAAAGCGCAAAAGGTTACCCACTTTCCCCGAACAGCAGAATACCTTTTTGCTGGTGATGCAGTTATCAATGATGTGACCAAAGATCGACAAGTCAAGGGAAATACAATCGTTATCGAATCTGTCACTGGCAATGCCATTGTCAAGGGAACCAGCAAAAAACCTATTAAATTTATTTTTGATACAGAGAAGAAAAAATGACCTCTTTACGCGTAGTTGAATCGACTTTTATCAAATCGTCGCAAAGTATCCATGATGCACTTGATGACACGATGAGTGAAGTGGTATTCTTGGGACGCTCCAATGTCGGCAAGAGTTCGACGATCAATTCTTTGACGGAGAGAAAAGCTCTAGCAAAGAGTTCAGCAACACCAGGGAAGACACAACTTATCAATTTTTTTGAAGTTAGATATCGATGGAGCGAAGAGGACTATAGTCTTCGTTTCGTAGATCTTCCGGGATTTGGTTATGCCAAAGTTTCTAAAACACTCAAAGAGGTATGGCAGAAAAATCTAGTAGAGTTCATACAAAAGCGTATCTCAATCAGACTTTATATCCACTTGCGTGATGCAAGGCACCCGCATGCACAAATCGATAAAGATGTAGAAAAATATATCTCTGAGTTTATCAGACCAGACCAGAGATACTTAACAGTTTTTACCAAAATAGACAAACTTAACCAAAAAGAACGCGCAAAGTTAAAAAGAGACTTTCCTGGAGCTATCACCCTGTCAAATTTGAAAAAGAGTGGTACTCAAAGCGTACATCGTGAGATTTTTGAAACAGTATTTGGAAAGCGTGAATGGTAGATTTTATCAAGGCAGTATTGGATGACATTTCAGAGATGCAGTCTCTTGTGATGGATGAGGTCAAGGAGGGTGTGATTCTCAAGCGTAGCGATGATGAGATAGCGACAAATATACGCTCTTACATTTTAGCAAAAAAGAATGGAAAGATGGTTGGATATGCTGCACTTCATATTCACTCTCCTCGTCTCGCAGAGATCAGAAGTTTGATTGTATCTCCTCTGCATCGTGGAGAGTATATTGGTCAGAATCTTGTAGATTTTACGCTCAATGAGGCAAAAAAGTTGGGTGTGTCCGAAGAGGTATTGGTATTGACCTATCTCCCCCAATTTTTTACGAAAATGAATTTTGTTGAAATCAATAAAGAGAGTATTCCTGAGCACAAGATTTGGGCAGATTGTATTAAGTGCATCCATTTTCCTGTATGCAATGAGATTGCATTGGTATACAAACTTGCTAATGAAGCATAAATGAGAGAGAGCACTACCCAGTCAATTTGGGCGACAATATTTTGGTTCATCATGATCTCTTTTGTTCTTTTCTATCCGATGCTTATTTCGATCTATGTTTTTCTGCCACTAATGATCGGATTTATAGGTTATATATTGATACTAGGGTTAGATAGATCAAGGGCTATTTATGTTGTTATTAGTCTAATCTATTTGATCAACCTGGAGGTCAATCTCTCTCTACCGCTCTTTTTAGCTATAATGACAATTATTCTTTTTTATATTACCATTTATCCACATCTCCATGTCATGAAAAAATGTACAGTTTGCATCCCACTTCTCTCAGTAATCTTAATAGATTTTGCCTATTTTATTATGCTCTTTGGGTATGATATATTTTTAGGAGAGTCTAGCATTGTAATTGATCAACTTCTCCTTTACTCATTGTTTGTCGATATACTAATGGTATTTTTATTATGAAGTACAAAATTATTTTTGCCTTGTTTATCCTCATTTGGGGGATCATGTTTGTCAGGTTGTACCAGATCAGTATCAAATCAACTTATTACTATCAAAAACTTGCCAAAGAAAATATAGAACGAAAGCTCTATATCAAGCCTATTCGAGGCGAAATTATAGATATTAGTGGCAAGCCCCTAGCGATGAATCGTATAGGATTTTCTATTTCGATCAAACCACATCTCAAACAAAAATGTGAAAGACTTCATCATGTAGTTGATAATTTGGTGAAAACATTTCCAGATCTTAATAAAACAATTATGCTTAGAGTCTATAGAAAAGAGAATTCTGCTTATAATCATAAATATATAAAAGTTGTAGATTTCGTACGCTATCGTGATATGATGCCAGCTTATCCTATCTTGAGTCTCGATGAAGATATCAAGATTGAAGCAGAGACAAAACGCTATTATCCTTATGG
>QMKU01000240.1 GCA_003646525.1 Campylobacterota bacterium | reverse complement strand
GTATGTTCTCCCGGTCTGACACCAGGAATGAACCCTCCCTGTCTTTTCAAATTGTCTGCAATATCCTTTGCATTAAAGGCGATCGATGCATAGAAGAAAGCGAAGAATATGACCATCAGGAAAGTTGCTATATTGAAGACAACACCTCCAGGAGCCAAAATATCTGCTATTCTTATCATATATGGATTGGTGCTTGCCTGCAACATAGTCAGAGGAAACATCAAAACTGCAGAAGCAAAAATAGGAGGAATAACACCTGAAAGGTTGATCTTGACAGGAATATAATTCATAACTCTTTTATTTTGATTCTGCATGATGGTTTTTCTCGAATAGGAGATTGGAACTCGTCGCTCTCCTAGTTCAATATAAATGATAACAAAAACTGTTATCAGCATAATCGCAAAGATAGCTAGCACTGCCAAAAAGTTCATTTCACCAGCATTGACAGCACGAATCGTATTGGATATCGCCGAAGGGATACCTGAAACAATTCCTGCAAAAATGATAAGTGAAATACCATTACCAATACCTTTTTGGGTTATTTGCTCACCGATCCACATCAAGAGCATTGTACCTGCTAGCATAGAGAAAGTTGCTAATATAGTAAATGTCATCGGATCTATCATTATTGCACTTGCACCACCTTTTCCAGTCATACTCTGGAGTCCCATCGAAACACCTATCGCCTGTATTACGGTGATAAATATGGTTGCGTATCGAATGATTTGCATATATTTTTGCATACCGTCTCGTTCTTTTTTCATTTGTCCGAGTGTAGGGAATGTGGCTGCGAGGAGTTCCATAACGATGGATGCGGTAATATAAGGCATGATGCCCAGAGAGATAATACTCAGTCTACTAATAGCGTTTCCGCTAAACATATTGGCTAATCCCAAGGCGTTGTTGGCGTTAGTCTCAAAGAACTCTTTGATAACACCTAAATCAACACCTGGTGTTGGGATATAAGCTAAAACTCTATAAGCAAAAAGAAATCCCAAGGTTATTAGGATCTTTTGAGTTAAAGCATTTCCCATCTTATTTTCCGCTTGTTGTAACGGCTTCGTCTTTGATTTTTGCTGCAAGATCTTTGGCACTTGCACCGATCAATTTGACTTTTGTCACAGCTTTTGCAAGCTTATGCACTGACTTGATGCTTTCGAGAGTAATCTCATCAAGTTCGGCAACTGCTTTGATTCTCTCTACATTGATCACATAAGGCTTTTCTACACTAGAGACAAAACCGACTTTAGGAAGTCTTTTGTAGAGTGGCTGTTGCCCACCTTCAAAACCTCTTTTTCGTTTGTAGCCTGTTCTAGACTTTTGACCTTTGTTTCCTCTACCAGCAGTTTTGCCAGTACCAGAACCTTGACCACGACCTACTCTTTTTCTATTTTTTGTTGAACCGGGAGCCGGTTGTAAGTTATGTAATGACATACCTTCTCCTTACGCTTTGATTCTAGTAAGTGCTTGGATCGTCGCTCTTACTAGGTTATTTGGGTTATTTGATCCGATTGATTTAGTCAAAATATCTTTGATTCCTGAGAGCTCAATTACAGGTCTAGCTGCACCACCAGCGATCACACCAGTACCTTCACTTGCTGGTCGAAGTACGACTCTACTTGCATTAAACTTATGTTCAATATCATGGGCAATTGTTGTTCCCTTGATATTGATCTTCACAAGGTTCTTGAATGCATCATCAACTGCTTTTTTGATCGCATCAGGCACCTCTTTGGCTTTACCAAATCCATATCCAATCGTACCGTTTTTGTCGCCGATCACTACCAATGCAGTAAATCTAAATCTTCTACCACCTTTGACAACTTTCGTTACACGACCGATATTTACAATCGCTTCTTCAAAATCTTCTCTGTTAATATTTTCCATCATGCTTCCTTAAAACTTAATGCCGGCTTCTCTAAGTGCATCAGCGAAAGATGCAACAACACCGTGGTAAAGATAACCATTTCTGTCAAACAGAACACTGTCGATATTTTTAGAAGCAAGATTTTTACCGAGCTCTTCTGCCACTTTTTTAACATCTTCTCGGTTCGCCTTGAGTCCAAGTTTTTTCCCATCAGCAGATGCAATCGTTCTACCTACTACATCATCAATTGCTTGAGCATAAAAATGTTTGTTAGATTTATAAACCGTCAATCTAGGCTTTTCAGCCGTACCGAAGATTTTGCTTCTGACTCTTGCTTTTCTCTGAGCGTTTAGTTTATTTTTTCTTTTTTGAATACTTTTTAACATCTACCGCTCCTTACTTGCCTGCTGCTTTACCAGCTTTTCTGATGATCACTTCATCTGTATACTTCACACCCTTGCCTTTGTATGGCTCTGGTGGTCTGAACTCTCTGATCTCAGCGGCAGCTTGTCCAACGACTTGCTTGTCTGTCCCATTGATCGTGATAATATTTTTATCGACCTTGATCTCAAGACCCTCAGGAATATCAAAATTGATATCATGGGAATGTCCCAACTGAAGGTTCAATTTCTTGCCCTGTACAGCCGCTCTATATCCCACACCATTGATCTCCAAGGATTTTGTAAATCCTTTATCAAGACCAATAATAATGTTGTTAAAAAGTGACCGATAGGTTCCCCAAAATGCTGAACTATCTTTATCATCACCACTCTTTGCAAAAGTAACAGTATCACCGTCGATACTGATCCCTACTCTGCCGTGCGTTTCCAATCTTTTTTCCAAATTACCTTTTTTAGCAACGATAGCTGTACCCTCTACAGATACATCAATACCTTTGGCTACAGTAACAGGTCGTTTTCCTATTCTAGACATAAACTTCCCCCTTACCAGATACTACAGATAACTTCGCCGCCAATGCCGCGCTTGTAAGCTTCATCATTTGGAAGCACTCCTTGACTTGTAGAAACAACCAATGTCCCATAGCCATTTTTAAATGTTCTGATCGCATCTCTGCCCTGATGAACGCGTCGTCCAGGCTTAGAGATTTTTTTCATCTCATTGATTACACTATGACCATTGTCGTCATATTTCAAAACAACCTTAATTGTTTTCTTATTGCCAACTTCTTTTATTTTGAAACTCTCAAGGTAACCCTTGTCTACAAGAATAGAAACGATTGACTCAATGTTATTTGAGTGCAGAAGTATGGTTACATCCAGTCTTCTTTGTGCAGCATTTCTTATTCGAGTAAGAGAGTCTGCAATTATGTCTGTCATCATCTTTTACTCCTTTATTACCAGCTTGCTTTGCGCATGCCGGGGATGAGGCCTTCATTGGCCATTTTTCTCAAACAAATACGGCATATACCGAAATCTTTGTAAACTGAATGTGGTCTTCCGCAGATAGAACATCGTGTATATTCTCTCACAGAAAACTTTGCTTTTTTCTGCTGCTTATTGATCATTGACTTCTTAGCCATTACTTTCTCCCTTTAGCGAAAGGCATACCCAACTTCTCTAAAAGTGTAAATGCCTTTTTGTCATCTTGGACGCTTGTAACGATAGTGATGTTCATACCATGTGTTTTGATGATTTTATCATACACAACTTCTGG
>QMKU01000239.1 GCA_003646525.1 Campylobacterota bacterium | reverse complement strand
CTTCATCAAGTGGCTGATTGCCAAAGCAAAAACGATAAGAGCCATAGTGCTGACAAAAATACTTATTCTGTTGTAGCCTCGAATTTGTGAAGTAATAAACAGGGCAAACAGAGAAGAGTATCCCCCCATAGTCGCTATGATGACGGCAGTAAAATTTAAAATTGAGAGTTTTTTGATAGTAGAGAGTATCTTGTCATTAAAAAGTATATAGAGTGTCATCAGCAAAAAGCCCAATGTACCGATGAAGCCGAGTGTAGCAAAAGAATTTTCATTGATGAGTGGTGCCATATTGTATTTCTTTTTGATTTTTGCCATCAAGGCATTGTTGTGGCGATCTATAGGAAGTAGCATCTGCGCAATTCTGAGACCATATACTTCTGCTTCAAAGGATTGTCTATTGGCAACTTCGGAATTTTTGCCATGCTCAAATTGATAGAGCTGAAAAGGTACGAGATTGATAATAAATGGTGCCGTAACAAAAAAGATCATCATAAGACCAGAGTAGAGGTGGTATCTATTGCGTCTATAATAATAGGTAGAAATTGTTGCAGCGGAAGCAAGTAGCACAAAGAAAAAAGTAAAATAGAAATTCCAAAGTGAAAAGAGAATCAAGATGGCTATGATGATGAGGTTTCTAGAGGATAGGTCAAGTTTATATTTCTTGTATTTTTGGATAAAGAACAGAGGTTTGCTTCTCCAGAGCAATAGAATATAGTAGACCACAATAGGTAATAAGAAATAGTTCACATACCAAGTGTGACCGATTCTAAAATGGTGAAAAGGAACCAATGCATACAGCAAAGAGATAGATATTGCCAAATAGTTATTGACTTTGAGTCTCCTAAGTACAAAAAACATCACATTGATAATCATAAAATAGGAGACAATAATATAAGTATTGAATACCATGACAGGATCAGAAGAGAATAGGGAAAGCATCTTCACAAATAGAAAATTTGTAGACATAGGGGAGGGGTAGTCTGCACTGACAAAACCAAAAGGAAGACCTATATTGTATGAAGTAGCATAGGTGTAGAAAGGGAGATCACCGTTTATGAGCATTTTCATAAACATAAGAACTTGGAGTGAGTCTCCACTGTAGTCAATGGGGTATTGAAATACCAAACTGTCAAGATCTAAAACAAAAATAAGGATGGGTATCATCGCAATATTCAAGATAAGGTAATCAAGATATTTTAAAGATTTTATATTTAGGTGCATGATTTTCAATCCCTTAGATTTATTAAAAATTTCTAATTATGCATTATTGTATCAAAAAAATCTTATTTTTCGTGTTGTGTTGAGATATTTATCTGCTGTTGGCGGTATCTATGGGTATATTTACAGTTTTACGCTTTCTTACAGTAGATATTGTATATAATTACCATACTTCTGTCTCTTTAGTTATTAGAAAGGAATTGCCTTTAATGTTTCATAAAAAATTTCTATATGAACGAAATCTATATTTTTTAATTTTTACTGTTTTGTCGTTGCTTTTTATTGTTAACGGTTATGCAACTTTGGCTACCAATGATGACTGGGCACTTCGAGGTCTTTTGGCAGCCAAAGATATTTATGGCACACTGATTATGAGTTATCCTCTCTCTTATGTGATGAGCCACTTGTATGATTTTTTTCCTTCACTGCCTTGGTATAGTCTTTTACTCTCTTTGGTGATTTGGTTTAACTTCTATTTCGTGGCACTTTATATAGAAAAAAATGACTCCTATCTGCAAAAAGCTATCATATTTGTTTTGGCTTTATTGTGGTTAACATATCTTTGGCTCCATGCTTCGATCACTGTTTTGACAATCACTACGATGCTTAGTGCGGTTGGGTTTATCAGGAAAGAGTTACTGCTATCATTTATATTTATCTTTTTGGCATCGCTATTGAGAACAGATATGATGATAATTTTTATACCATTTTACCTTGTTGCATTTTTCATTTTACGCGAAAAGTTAACTATGAATAAGCATGAGGTCTATGGTCTGATACTCTTGATCTCTTTGGTAGCTTCTTCTCTCTTCATACAGAAGCAAGATCATGTCTATACTGATTGGTTGGTGTTTAACAAAGCTAGAGCTTCGGTAGCCGATCTGGGTTCGTCTGACACAAAAAAAATCCTCTCTTCAGAAGAGATGTTCTTTTTGGGAGCTGGATGGGTGCAGGATAGTGAGTTACTGCCTACTGACAAGGTCATAGCTTCTTCTCCTGTTTTGTCTGATATTCTACAGAGGAAAGTTCAAAATATTCATTTTATAGATTTTTTAAAAATATATAAATTTAGGTATTGGCTCTGGTTGCTTTTTGCAGCGAGTTTTATCGTTATACTCTTAAATATAAAGAGTAGAAAAGCACTGTTTATTCCTTTTTTCGCATTGGGTGTCATCTTGTTGATTATCACTCGTGATGTGGATCGTGTAACAGTACCATTGGTAATGATGTGGGCTTATATCTTGTCTGAGAGTCTCAAATCAAATCGCATTGTAAATACAATTTTTTTATTTTTATTTACCTATCTCTTCTACTCTTACTCCTCTGCACAACTAGGTTATCGATATTTTACAGAGAACACGCTATTGCAAAAAGAAGCACGGCAGCTCATTGTCCAAAGTGGTAAAATCTGTGAACCGTCTATGAGTTACCCAACAGGATTGACGATGGAAGTGATCAATGTTTTTCGGAATAACTATCTCTTCTATGAAGATAATTGGCTTAAACTGAACGATAAAGAGATTTTGCCAGCAGGATGGCTTTCGAGACATGAGTTATTTTATATCGCGCACAACTTGAGCGATGCCAATACCAAAAGAAAATATAGTAAGTATTATGATTTTTTGATTGACGATGAGACAGCTTTTTTTGGAAGCAAGATGCTCATAAGAGGTGGAAACTCTAAGATACTACTCGATACTTACGACAAACTACATCTCAAAGATAGACCAAATTGCAGACATAAAGCATTTATAGTGGCAGAGTCTGAGCATTTCGCAATATCCCAAATAAAAGTTGACTGTAATGCCACTCTCGGAGCAGGGACTTCAGTCCCGTAATGAAGGTCAGTTACTGCCTCTCAACCATCAATCCCACTAGCTGATCCGCACTCTCTTTCCAAGTCAACCATGGCATCTGATCCGACTTTGGATGTTTACTTTTCCGATAGAGATTTAGCCAGTTTTCAATGGCATTTGCCAGGATAGCAGGATTGTCATCATTTTCAAAATAGTAGACATAATCGCCCGCAACTTCTCTAAAGATAGAGAGATCTCTAGCGATAATAGGTAACTTGTGTTGAGCTGCTTCTATCAAAGGCAAGCCAAACCCTTCACCTTTGCTAGGTGCGATCAGGCAATGGCATACACTATAGAGTTCGTCAAGATAGCGATCGCTTATACTATTCATCCAAAAAAGCTTTTGATTCAATAGAGGTTGTTCTTTGATCTTTTTGATCAATTCATCCACAAACCACCCCTGTTTGCCTACGATGACGAGATTGATATTTTTTCCCTCTTCCCATAGTTTCTCAAAAGCTAGAATCGT
>QMKU01000238.1 GCA_003646525.1 Campylobacterota bacterium | reverse complement strand
TGTGGATACTGTTCAGTCTCTCAAGAATAGAGAGTATGATGATATCAAAATAGTGATTATTGATGAAGCGCATTATGGGAGCGGTACTACTATGCAGTCTAGTGTTCTCGATGTGTATCCAGACGCGATCATAATCGGATTGAGTGCAACACCGATCAAACCAGACGGAAGCAGGCTTGAGGATTGGGATGATACTTTGGATGTTATGCAGTTGGCAGACCTCATCAAAATTGGGAAGGCTTCACCTGTTCGAGTTTTGTCACCATCAACGATTGATCGATCGGGGTTCAGAACTAGCAAGGGGGACTATAATAGTAAGGATGTGGCTGAAGAGGTCACAAAAAGTTTTATAGTGCAAAATGTGGTTGAAAAATATGTCAAGTATGGAGAGAATCGTAGGGCTATTTTCTACTGCATAAATATAGATCACGCTGAGATATTGGCGGTTGAGTTGAGAGAAGCAGGGTATAGAGCTATGTCTTATCATTCAAAAAGTGTGAATAGGGGTGAGATTTTTGAGGATTTTAAAAGTGGGGCTTTGGATATTTTATGCTCGATTGAAATTTTGACCGTTGGAGTAGACTTGCCTAATGTTTATTGTTTAGTATTGGCTTCCCCTACAAAAAGTTATGTGAAGTCAATTCAGATTTATGGGAGAGGTTCAAGAAGAGATAATTCCCTAGATAGAAAGCTAAAGAAAGTGGGTAAAACCCATGTGAAAAAAATAGCATTCATACCTCGACACGACAAAGACATCGATAAGATAAAAGAACAGCTTAATGAAAAAGGACTATGGTATATTGAGGTTTTTTCAAAGGGTGTTCAGGTACCAGACGGCTATGAGGTATATGAGAATATCGCACCAAACAATCCCAACAAAATTTGCTTAATTCTTGATCTTTGCGGAGTAATAGACGATACAAGTCACCCCTTGCAGAGGCTTGACTATAACAAAGTGAAAGAGGAGAGATTTAAAAAGTGTCCTGTGTGTGAAGGCAAGATGATCTTAGTCAAAAAAGATGCTGAGGTAATTGAAATAGCTGGTATAGATTTTGTAAAATCAATCAGTACTTGGCAGTGCGTAGAGTGCGGTAGTCTTGAGATCATAGAGGATGAGAAAACTTTGGAGGTTAGTTTTTGTGAAAAGTGCAAAAAAGAAATAATGCCTGAGGATAAAGATATACACACGGTCATTCAAGAGGAGAAGGTTTGTGTAATGTCAAGGTGTCCACACTGCCAACACGACAAAGAACTCAGAGTTGTTGATATCGTGGATCTTGAGCTGGTAGAAAATAAACTCAAGGTCTGTCCTCAAGATATTTTTGATATTGAGGATATAAAAAGAGAGTTGCGAAAAGCTACAAATAAAGATGGCAAAAAATATCATCACTATTGGACGAAGAGGGTAATTGATGAGATCGAAGAGAAGGGGTATAGTATAGAGTTTGTGAGAGGGATAATTGAGGAGTATGTTGGCAAAGGGTGGAGCTTGGGAGGGATTATGAATGTTATGAGTAGGAGGGCTTAATGCTCTTTTTAGTCTGGGTAGGGTATAATGCCCTATTATCTTCTAGGGTGTCTCAAGCCCCAAGATTATAGGCATCCCAGCTCTTCGTTGGGATACCCTAGAGGATAATTTTGGGTAGATTGAGACACTATCCCCTCAAGTTTACAGTCTTGAAAGAAAAACAACTATGGATCAAGATAATATTGCTCAATTTATAGCAGATCATTTAGAGAATAGTAGAGCATCGGGTGTCAATTTTAGGGCAGGGTGTCCGATATGCAACTCGGTAAAATCACTCCCGTTCATCGTGTTTGAAACAGGCTCTTATTTTTGTCACGCTTGTGAAGAAAAAGGGAATGCACATCATCTGCTTAACGAGGTTTTGGGGGTAGAGTATAAGGCAGGGGATTATGTTGTGCCTGAGCGTGTTGCGGTGCCAGAAAAAGAGGATTTGGATTTCATCCAAGAGCACAAGCTTTTTCAAAAAGGGCTTAGTGATAATTTAGAGCGGAGTATGGAGCTTTTTTATCAGTTGCTGCCTAGAAAATCAAGCTCTCTTGACTATAAAAGATTAAATAAATTTTTGGGGTATGATGCCTATAATGATACTCTCACAGTTTCGATTTTCGATGGGGACAAAGTGATTAACATCAAGCGCAGAAAAGTCCGTGATATAAAGTGGATGGGGATGAAAGCCTCTAACGGTAAATACTCTATGCGAAAATTAACGGGTAGAAAAATGGTCTTTGTTGCATCTGGTATGGCTGAATTTTTGATACTTGAAGCCCTTGGAAATGTGGATTATATTGTAGCTCAGTCCGATAGTGGAGAGATAAATAGTGTTATTCCTAAGGATCCACTCATTACCGCAATTATTCTCACCGATAATGATATGGCAGAAATAGAAAAAGAAGAAGATGAAAAATATAGAGATGCTCTCCACCCCACAAAATACAACCGATTTCACGGTAAATTAACTTCTAAAATTTCGTGCGCTAAAATAATAATAGATTTCTGTCATATACTTAATCGTGATATTGAGATAGGTTATGATCTTAGAGATTTTGTGAATGAATACCCAGAGGATTGGGCGGAGCTGGTGGATAATGAAATTGGATTATGGGACGATTGGGGATTGATATGGTAATCAAAGATAAGGCAGGAAATGCCCAACAGGTTCGGGAGCGGAAGATATTAGTTGATAACATAGAATTTGGGGTGACTAGATGGCGACCAGATGGCACCAAGTCAACCAGATTTTTCAATGCGTATGAGATCGTCACAGGGCATTGGTGTGGAATTGGGAAAGATATTGAGGCGGTAGAAAAATTCATAGGTGAGAGAATTGTAAGCATTAAAAAAGTGTTGAATGATTTGGAGCTACCGAAACAAAGCCTTTTCTGATGGGTTTTTCAGAGCGTGAGAAGGCGGTCTATGAATCGAGGATAAAAGAATTAGAAACTGAAATTACGAGGATGAAAGAGGGGACTGAGGATGTCGTAAGAAGTGAGATTGTAATCCCTTATGATACCAAATACCCCGATATCATCCCTATAGATCGGGGAGTGATAGTTGCGAGGACGGGTGCAGGTAAGACTTTCAAATTTGAAAATATACCTGATACATTAATACTTGTGCCTAGAGTGTTGCAGACTACAGTAGAGACAGGTGATAGTCTGGAGTATCTAATGTTGGTGATTATGACACGGGGAGCGATCATCACTTATAACAAATTCTATGGACACTATCGACAAAGCGAAGAATTTAGGAAAGCGGTTGATAGTAGAAAAATAAAGATTGTGGTTGATGAAGCTCACATGCTTGTGGCTTATGCTGGCAAAATGAATAAATTGATTTACAATTTAGATGCAGTTTTTCTGAGTGGTACTATAGAAAAATTCTTTAGAGCGGATTTGCAAAGATACAAATATAAGCCAACAACCCCAAACACAATTTACTATACGGATGGAGTCTTACCTAACATAAAAGGGTCATTAATTTTCGTTGAGAATGCAAAAGCTCTAATGCATAACTATCCTAAAAACTGTGTAGT
>QMKU01000237.1 GCA_003646525.1 Campylobacterota bacterium | reverse complement strand
TTGACATATTTCTCTCTTTTTAATAAATTATTTCAAGCAGTTGGATATCTTTAATCCGTTCAAAACATAGATTCGAGGATATTCACATCTTCTTTTTGCGTATCCTTTTTCGCTCCACTATATAGTTCATAGAGTGTAACCGTAGAGATGGTACACTCATATTCACTCATAAGCTTCCAAAACTTTGTACTCTTTTTGTTTTGTTTCCTAAGATAATCTATAATAACAGATGTATCAACTAAAATTCTTGAATCTTCCAATCTTTAACCTTTACATCCTCTTCTTTTATATCCCAAACACCTATTTTCAATAATTGACTCAAATCTTTTTTATTCTTTTTTTTGTAATAAAAAAAAGGTAAAACCAATATCTCTACTTCTTTGTCTAGGTACTCTTTGGGTATTTTTATCATATACTCTTGAGATGTTGGTGTAATTATCTCTCTGTACATTATTTGCTCCTCATAAAAGTTTTAACTATTATAACATTCATTTGACTTGACTTACTTTAGAAATAGACAAAATTTACTACTCTCTAATCAGAGTGGTATAGTGTCGCTGATATAGATTCCCCATGGGAAAGTGTGATTATTTTTTGACATTTTTGCTTCCTGATTTCTGTTTGGTTTATTATATCGTAAGTGATATAAAGTCTATAAAGTAGTGAGCTAAAAAGGATTAAAAAATATGATTTATGACCGAATGAAAGCTAAGGAATAGAATAGAAATAACTACCAAAGGATAAGCGTTTTGGAGTAGGGACTTTAGTCCCATCAGACGGGACTGAAGTCCCTGCTCCAAACTACGGGTCAGGCGTTGAATATACACTAAATGATACTATAGTAACTGCATTAGACGATAAATACACAAAAGCAGAAATAGCTCACTTTTGGGGGGTCTCTAAGTTTTTACTTTACAAGTAGGAAAATTTAAAGAGTTAAAAGATAAAACCTTATTTAATAGTGTAAAAATATGCTTTGATAGTATAGAGTGGGATAATCATTTAGACTTAGATCCAGAACTTTTATACCAAAAATCACACAACAAAACATAGTAACCAATAAGTAGCCTAACGGCAAGACTCCCACCAATTCTATTTTAAACCTAAAACAATAAATATTGCTATAACTCCTATATGTGCAAGATACAAGAACCATCACAAAGTCAGCTCTAGTGGCAAGGGTATCTTGGTTTTTCGTAAATCTCCTCGATGATAAGTGAGTCGGCAGCAAAAAAAGCTTTGATTTTCGGTAGGGAAAAGAGATACCCTTCAAGATTTGAGTTGTTGAGAATAGTATATGCCATTGTTTATTCCTCTGGTCAAAATGGATTTAGGGTAGCCTTATTATATCAGCCTTATGGTATTATAATGCTAAGGAAACTTCATTAGGCTATAATCATACTCAACAAAAGGACTACCCACAACTATGCAAGAGTATCAATACAGTGCAAAATTTTATGACCCACTACTCGCTCCCTTTATCCGTCCTATACGCCATAGGATCATCACAGTGGTCAAACGCTACCGCTACCAATCTATTCTCGATGTCTGCTGTGGCACAGGCGACCAGCTCAAATTGCTTAAAGCACATGGTTTTGATGGGGAGGGCATCGATATCTCAGATGCTATGCTCAGCGTGGCAGAAAAAGGAGACAAGGCAGATTGTAAACATCAAGATGCCACAGAGATGCAGTACAAAGATGCCTCATTTGACTTGACGATGACAGCATTTGCTCTACACGAAAAGAACCATATCTCTGCTCGGAAAATCATCGAAGAGATGGTGCGGGTCACTGATGAAAATGGTGATATCCTGATCGTTGATTATGAGCTAAGCAAAAAAACTTCTGCACTCTCAAAAAAACTAATCTATCTGATCGAATGGATCGCAGGTGGTGAGCATTACCAAAATTTCAAGGACTACATTGACAGAGGCGGACTGCCAGCACTGCTCTCAGGTATTTCACTTACTGAAGTCAAAAGATACTATTTTGGTCAGCATGGTATTGTACTACTCTTGCTACGCAAACAAAAGTCTTGACCCAACTTCACTACACGACGATTGAGAGAATGCGACTAGGAGCAAAAGGACAAGTTAGGTGGGTAGAATTGTTTTTGGGAGCTTCCTTGTGAAGGATGCCAAAATTTAATCTGAAAAACGACTCTTGTAGGAGCAGTGCTGACAAAGCTTTTCTACTGCTCTCTTTTCTCTGAAGCCTTTAATCATCTCAAGTGTTCGATCGGTAGACAAAATCTCTTGTAGACTATGCAACCGCAAATCCCCCAATGCTATCACACCATCACTATCAAGACAACAAGGTACTACTTTGCCACTAGCAAGAATAGCGATATGAGAGTCAAGACCTTGGCATCGTCCATCACCACAATAGGGATTGTCAAGAGAGGGCCATGTGAAATAGTGGTCAAAGTGAAGTAATATTTTTCGATCCAGGCGAATCGTTTTTGGCTTCTCTCTCATGATGGTATCGCTCTCAAGTAGAATGCCAAAATGTATCGAAAAAGCAGCAAAAAGTTTTTCATTGTAAGCCTCTTCACTCATTTGCTCATTGAGGTTCCAGAGGCGTAAATTTATGAAGATTTCATTTTCTTGCCTTATTTTCTCATCACATAATCTCAAAATAGGCTCAAGATACTGCTCAAATGTCAATGAGGTATCGTTTTTGTTGTAGCTATTTAGGGAGATATTTATCTGCTTGACTGTCGGATGAAAAAGAGTTTGGTAAGTATGTTTTTTGAGATAATATCCACTGCTTGTTAAAACTGTTTTCATTTTGTGCTGTTCGAGTATATCGAGATACTCATGTAGATTGCTAAGCGTCAGGGGATCTCCCACGACATGACAAGCTACTTCAGTCGTATAGGCCTTTGCCTGTCTCACGATAGAGTCAAAAAATTCTACTGACATTGTCTGCGCTGGAAGTCTCTTGGTCGGACAAAAAGAGCAACTCAGTCCGCAAATATTTGTCAGTTCAATATAAATACGATAAAATTTCAATTAAAAACTTTGACCTACTCTTCGCTATGCATACATTTGGAGAGATCATCAAAATTTTTGCTACGGCGAATACAAGGCATCCTTCGCTTCATATCCAGAATATCCTCTTCCAAATCATCCATGATCTTCTGTCCAGTTAACTCTGTCCATCTGCTTATTTCACGCTCTTGACTCTTTTCACCACTCATCTGCTCCTCTACTTCTACTAGCTTAAAAAGGCAGTTATTGGCATCTGTTGCCTTAAATGAATTTTCAAGACAGACGCGTGCCTCCTGCATCTCACTCAAGAGTTTTGGCAACCATGATTTCTGCTCTTGAAATATTTTCTCCGTTAAACCTGTGGATACTTCTATCTCTAGCTCATCTGTATCTAGTATTAATGCATCAGTAGCTTTTTTGCTTTCTGGACTCTTTTTGTCAAGTGTCTCCTTGTCTGTCTCCATTAGAAAACCTTGTTTTTTATAGAGATTGAACTCAGGAAGGACAAAGGCATCATCGGAAATATTGATATCAAATCTGATAGATATTGCGATTTTAATCACAGGTATCCCAGA
>QMKU01000236.1 GCA_003646525.1 Campylobacterota bacterium | reverse complement strand
TAAATATATACTTTATCTATTTGAGTACATTACACCTTCATTTGCTTTTATTTTGTATTGCAATGAAGCTGATAAGAGATTTTCTGCAAATGAAAATATAGCTGAATATATAGGAATGTTATCTGATTCTGTTAAGATCGAAGAAAAAATATCAAATGCAGAAAAAGGATATATAAATCTTTTTGTCTCCACTACATCCTCGACGAAGACCGAACTGATAGAGATACTTAACGGCGATTTGGGCAGGATTTTTGCTTTCAATGATGAGATATTGGGTGGAATCCTCAAAACTCTTAAAAGCTTTAGGAAAACTATTGAACCAGAAGTAAGAGGATTGATTGCTACTGGAAATCAAATCAGTCAATATCTAAAAGAAAATGATACTGATTTGGGATCTATGGGAATGGAGTTTATCAAGGGTGCTGGGCTGGGTCATATGGCTGCAGTTGCATTGGGACCTGCTGGTATAGCTCTGGCAATGGGTAGTTTATATATGAATGGTCAGAAAAAATCAAAAGAGATAGAGGAACAGTTTGACAATCTTATTTTATCTTGGGAGAGTCATTATGACGCGCTTCATAATAAAAAACTACCGATATACTACAAGCAATGTAGAGAGCTAAGTGATAATATAGCAAAACAATATATAGCAAATTTTAGACAAGCAGAGGCTATAGCTAGAGATCAAAATAGATTAAAACAGTATAGTGCATATCTTCAGAAGCAGCTTATATTTTTTGTGAATGATAGCAAACAAAAAAATATGCAAAAAGAGATAGATTTAATAAGAAACTCAATTTTACGCAAGGAGGATTAGATGGGATTTACAAGTGTTACGCCAGATGGTGCAGGTGGCTTCAATGTAATGGACGGGAATGGATTTAATCACTTTTCATCAGATGGAGCAGGTGGACTTAACGGTTTTGATGGCTCAGGATTCACAAGTGTTACACCAGATGGTATAGGTGGATTCAATATAGCAGATGGTGATGGTTTTAGCCATTTTTCATCAGATGGAGCAGGAGGCTTCAACGGGTTTGATAACTCTGGATTTACAAGTATCACTCCCGATGGCATAGGTGGCTTCAATGTTTCAGATTCAGATGGATTCAGTCACTTTTCATCCGATGGAGCAGGTGGGCTTAATGGTTTTGATGATTCTGGCATATCAGATATTTTATCTGGCATTATGGGAGGCTGATGGTGTTTGAAAGAAAAAGTAAAAATGATAATGAACAACAAAATTTTAAATCTGATTTTGAATACTATGTTGATAAAAAATTTAACGAAATGAGTGAAATTATAGATACAAATAATGACAACCATATCAGAATGATAGAAGAGCTTAAGCAAATCAATCAGAATCAGATTGAGAAAGTTGACAAAGCTATCAATGGTCTTACCACTGGTCTTAATAAGCTTTTGTCAGATATGAGAGTAGAGCTTGAGGATGTCAAAGATATAGCAAACGAAAAAGAGAGTAGAATCATACGATATGAAGATGGATATGACTATAAAATACTTAAAGACTTCACCAAAGAGTTAATCAGAATAACAGAGTACGCAGACGACAATAAAGACAAAGATCCAAGAGTTGGAGATATCTATGAGGATTTGACAATTTTGCTTGAGAATGAAGGGGTAGAAAAGATCGAGCTTGCAGGTGGCGATAGGTATACTGGCAACGAGAAGATCGCAAAAATTATAGATACTCAGTTTACTCAAGATGAAGAGATGGATAACATTATCAAAAAGATAGTAAAGAGTGGCTACAGTATCTATATCACCGAAGATAAGCAGAAAATAATAAAGCCTACTGAAGTAATAATATATAGATACAAGAATATCGAACAGGTAAACATCGAGAATAAATACGACGATACAATCAATGAAAAAGGAGATAGAAAGTGACAAAAAATATCATAGGTATCGACTTGGGTACCACTATGTCGGCCATAGCAAAGCTAAACGAACTTGGCACACCAGAGATAATCCCCAATAGTGACGGTGAAAGGATTATGCCTTCGGTTATAAATTTTTCTGACAATTCACTCCTGATAGGAATGGAAGCCAAAAACTCTGCTGCTGACGATCCCTCAAGAGTAGCCAAAGAGTTCAAGAGAGAGATGCACAATTCTGACTATAGATTTAGAGTAGACAACAAAGAGTATATTGCACATGAGCTCTCAGGCATGATACTTAAAAAACTGGCACAGGATGCATCTGAACAGATAGGTGAGATCAAGGATGTTGTGATTACAGTGCCTGCCTACTTCAAAGAAAATCAACGAAATGCTACTATGGAAGCGGGTAAATTGGCAGGTCTGAATGTCATAGCTATCATCAATGAGCCCACAGCAGCAGCACTATTCTACTCGAAAGAATCGAACATCCAAGGCAAGGGTATCGTCTATGACCTTGGCGGTGGTACATTTGATATTACAATGACCCAAACCAATGGCAACAACATAAAAGTTATAGCCTCAGAGGGTGACTCGAAACTTGGTGGTGTCGATTTCGACAAAGTGATACTGGATCTAATAAAAGAGAAATACAAAGACCAGACGGGTGGAGAGTTGTGTAGCGATGCTGAGTCCGTAGAGGAGTTCTCTCTGATGGCTGAAGAGATCAAAAAGTCGCTCTCAAAAAAACCATCTCTCAAAAAGAAGCTCAGATCAGCTTCAGGAAGTGCTACCGTAGAGATCAGTAGAGAAGAGTTTGAAGAGCATGCATCTATTCTCATATCCAAAACAGAGATGCTTTTGGAGCAATTACTTGACGATACGGATACAAACCCATCAGAAGTGGATTATGTACTACTAGTTGGTGGTAGTACCAGGATCCCAGCTATTCGAGAATCTCTCAAATCTATCATAGGCAAAGAGCCGTTAAATGCTGTCAATGTTGATGAGGTAGTAGCACTTGGTGCTGCTATAAAAGCTGGTATATCTATGGGCGAATTGCAACCAGCAGCAGTCAGTCCAGGTATCAAATCAGGGCTAAGTAATCTTGTAGTGCAGGATGTTGCCAATCATAGCCATGGTACTATTGTTGTAGAAAATGGAAGAGAGAAAAATGTAATAATTATAGAAAAAAATACACTCTTGCCTTGCACAGAAGAGATACGAACTAGTTTGATGCATGATGATCAGACAAGTGTAGAGTGTATAATTACCCAAGGTGAAGGTGATGACCCTGATTATGTAGATATTATCGATACTTATCATTTGACCGTTTCTCTAGGAGCAAAAGCTGGAGAAGAACTTCGTGATATATATAGTTATGATGAAAACCAGATAATGCACTGCAAGACAATTCATCTCCTCTCTGGCAATTATGCGGAGAGTAGTATGCATCTGAAAGCAGGAAAAAGTAGCACTCAGGTGGAAAATTCAGGTGGAAATCCACTTGATGAATTTCTTATAGAATAAATAAAGGAGTTATTATGGGCTGGGGAGCTGCAGGTATAGGTGCAGGTATAGGTGCACTTGTTGGAGGACCAATAGGTGCAGGGGTTGGCGCTGCGATAGGTGGGTTTTTTGGGAACGAAGAGGAAGAAAATAGTGAACAGTAC
>QMKU01000235.1 GCA_003646525.1 Campylobacterota bacterium | reverse complement strand
CCAAATGAAGTTAAAGCAGAATTACTAGGTAAATATCAAAACTTTGCCAATCAAGAAAATAACAAAGTAGATGCCTACAATACAGCCAGAAAAGAATACATAGAGGCTAACAAAAATAGACCTAAAGGTGATGAAAAAGTCATAGAGTTTCAAGCTAATGGTAAGACTCAACGATATCATGGTAATTCTGGACCTTACCACCAAAGACTTATTGCTGAGCAACAATTAATGAATGCCTTGGTAAATAAGTATGCTGGTATTACTAATGAATCCCCTGCTAATGTGTTTAATGAGGATATGCAAGAAGAGTATTTAAATACTGGTAATGTTAATGACGATGCAGTATTACAAGCTGCCCAACAAGTTATCCAACACCAGCAAGATCAATCTGCCCCTTCTCCATTTTTACAGCAATTATTAAAAGATCCTAAAGTATCAAAACGCATAAACGATAAAGTTGCGGAATTACAAACTACTCCTACAGATGGACCGCTTAATAACCCTGAAGAAGTAAATCCATATAAAGATAAAGAGAATATAAACCCTCTTACTCCTCCAGTAGTAGCTACTCCGGAAGTAAACAATAACCCTATTGTGGGTAACACTTTAGATAACCCAAATGCTGACACTTTAAGTACAGAGTTTATAAATGAAGCTGCTCAAAATATTATAGCTAATAGAGACGAAGACAAAGACTTGCATGCTAGAATAGAGGATTTATTTGATAATGACGAACTTGCTAATAGTATTTTAGAAGAGATAGCACGATTAGATAATATTGACGAAACTAACCCAGGAGATACAGATGACACCACTACAACTACTACTACAAAAGAAATCCCTACTACTGAAGAAGGAAAAGGTACTGGACCAACAACTACAGAAGGCCCAGAAGGTCCTACAACTGGCAAAGAAGAGTTAGCCGAAGATATACAGGAAATTCTAAAAGCTATTGCAGTTATAGAAAGACGTATAGCTCACAAAGAACAAGTACTACGTGATCTTAGTATACCTATCAAAGGCAGAGCTACTAATGACGCTGTTGTTAAAGGCGCTGAAAGGCAAGAACGTTTAGCTAAAGAAAATGTAGGTAAGGTAGAAGCTAGAAATACCGATAGATTTGAAAAGTTAGAAAGAAAACTTATTCAAATTAGAAAAGAAACAGCTATTAAATTGGACCCTATAAATAAGTTAATAGATAAAATAGATAAAAAATTAGCAGCTATTAATGAAGATTTTGTACAGCTTAACTCATTTTTAGTTAATAAGCAAACAGTAAACGATAAAGGCAAAATCAAAACTAATTTAAACAAAGATCAAAAAGCAAGTATTGATAAAATAAGTGCTAAATTATCTGAACGTAAAGCTAAACTTACAGAGGCTAAAACTAAGTTAAAAGTTAAAGCTAAAGAGGTTAATGAGCCTGTTGTTAAACAAGAACGTATAAATAAGCCTACCACTATTAATAAAGATGGTGAAAGAGTTTCTACCTTAAATAAAGATGTTATCAAAAGAGAAGCTAAAAAACAAGATATTTTAGTTAAAGCTAAAGATACTGCTAAAGTAGCAGAGCGTACTACTGAATTTGTAAAAGACACTGTAAAAGAAATTAAAAGTGACCAAGAATTAGTAGATGCTGCCTATGCGGAATTAAAAGAACATGATCAAAATGCTAGTCTCGGTACTAAAATGATTAAACAACTTGGAGCAGCTAGTCTTAGATATAAAAGTAAGACTATGATGAAAGATATCCAAGCAGGCAATAAACTGTCTAACAAGGCTGAGGAACTGTATGATGCGACATTAGGTGATCATTATGTAGGTAAACCTTCTACAAGCCAGTTACGGAACTATGACGACCTATTCCAAGGTATAGAAGGCGATCTTGAACGCAACAAAGCAGATTTACTTGTTAAGCATTTAGAAAAGCAAGTTCAAGAATTAGCAAAGCAAGGTAAAATAGCTGGTGTTACTGCTGAAATAGATGTACTAGATAGACCTGTAGTTACTGATAAAGGCGTACCATTAGCTGGCTATCAAAATATAAGTAGATTGTTCATGGGGGCAGTAGAGTCTAAAAAGAAACCAGGAACTTTAACTGATTTTTATGTACACCCTACAGTTAGAAAAGCTATTGCTTTAGCTAGTTTAGATTGGTTAGCTAACGTAGCCGACGAAAAACGAGCTAGTGTCAGATCTGACCTAACAGCTAAAGGTATGCTAGGGATAGATCCTAAATCACCTATTACAATAGAGGATAGACAAGGTATTGCCGATATAGATGGTATTGTGTCTGAAGAAGCAAATACTCTAGGAGCTTTAATTTGGGAACATTTAGATATAAAAGCTAAACCTTCCGATGAAAATGTAAATAGAGAAGCATTAACTCGAAATATGAAAACTGAGTTAGGGTTGTTGGCATTACTATCTATGGAAAATGCCAATTGGATTACGATGAACACCGCTCCTAGATCATCTACTAAAAATGATGATAAGTTTATATCTGGAGTTAAAAGTAAATATACTGATATTTACGGTGTAGACGAAACCAAAAATGATAATTTAGAAGTAAGTACATATAATGTTACTTTTGACCCTAATGCTAAATTCGAAACTGAACAGAATAATCAATTTACTACAGGTAACTCTGTTATTAATCAAAACCTCCAAAGTGTAGTAAAAACATTACAAGATACGTTGGAAATAGACAGATACTCTACTGGAGTATCATTTAAACCTATTAAGCTAAAAGAGTCTGATTTAGAAAATGAAGGTGTAAGTAGTAAGGTAGGTACTACAACAGATGCCCACAAGGCAGCAGTTAAAAAACAAACTAAAACCTGGTACGGTATGAATAATATCTTTACCGGTTTATACGACATTTTAAATAAAGATGGGTTCTTAGAGGGGAAGTTTGGTGTAGATGATAATATACAAAGTTACCATAAAGAACAACGTGAAGCGGTAAGAGGGAAAAATCGTGGTATTAAAGATGCCATGAAGTACCTTGGCGAAACCAGAGTAGATTTGAAAAAATCTGGTCAAAATAAAATGTGGGCTAAATGGTATATCATGACCAATAATCGATTTGGTATTAAGTCCAACACGTTTAACTGGCAAGATAAAAAACTACATAGACATGCTGTTGAACGTAGAAAAAAAGATATCAGACCTGGTACTACACAAGAAAATATGTTTAAATTAGGCTTAGCTCAAGCTATGGGTATTAAAATTGATAAAATGACTATGCAAGCTGCTTTTGAGAAGTTAAAAGATAAAACTGAAGCAATAGATAAAGTATGGAAGGCAGAAGGGGTCAAAGCAGCATATGAGTATGTACTAGACAATGGAGGGAAAAATGAACCCGAATTTGCTTTACTTGGACTTGCTGAGTATATGGAATATAGAAAGCATCTAAAGAATAAACCTGACGAAGTATTTCGAAGTGGTTTGGCTTTAGAAACTGACGCTATTACTTCTGGGTATATCTTAAAACTAATGCAACAACCAATCTTTCGTACAGAAGACGGCGATATAGATATGGAAAAAGTATTTAAAGAATTAAATAGTGGTGGTG
>QMKU01000234.1 GCA_003646525.1 Campylobacterota bacterium | reverse complement strand
GTTTTGACGGTCTGATATTGTTCATCTGACTTATTAGTTGACTCAGTATTTTTTGCATATCCTCAACATTGGAATTTTTCAACGGAATGACATACATTTGCTGTGTTGTACTCTCGCCTTGTATATCAAGTTGCTTGATGTAGTTGGCCATCTTATTGATATTCTTATCCTTACCAACCAAAATAATCGTATTGGTTGCTTCATCTTTAAAGATATCTACCTGCTCACTTGCGATCGTTTTGGGGAAAAGTTTTTTTGACATACTGACAGCATTCGGATAGACATCTTTTATCCCTGCATGCTTCAATTTGATAAAAAAAGACTTTTTATCTCCTCTTTTTTCGATTGTATTGATAACCTTTTCAACTGCCCTAAGTGTTTTAGCCGTTGCCGTAATTGAAAGCATGTTATTCTCTTTGAATGAGATCACTTTGGCATTTTTATGCAAGAGAGGTTTGATCTTGGCACGAATCACCGAGGCATTACTGTTTCTCAATGAAAATATCACCGTCTTCATTATGTCAGCATCTGCGCCCACGGCACTATCAACTGCCAACCCTTCACCTGCTGCCTCTGAGGTTTTGATCACTTGGTAGAAGTCACCCTGATCTACCAAGGTCAAACCCTTGTTTGCCAAAATAGAATTAGCTAGGGGGATAAGAGAACTTTTTTTGATTGGTGTAGTCGAAACAAAGTTAACTTTGCCTTTGAGATCACCATTGATAAGAATATTTTTCTTAGTAATTTTCCCTACCATCTCTACAAAATCTTTTACACTCAAGTCCCTGAAGCTAACATCAACCCGCTCTTCATCAGCAGCTTGTAGCCCCATTGTCAACACCACCATTAATCCCAATAATAATTTAATTAATCTCATACTCTAACTCCATCTCCTTTTTTCCTCGTTCAATCTTTAGTGTTAGGCTATCCATCGTATCAATGTTTTTATAAATATCAAAGGCACCACTGTAACTACTTAGCTCTTGCCCATTGATGGATTTGATCACATCTCCACGCTTCAATCCCAATTTGGCAAAGTCACTTCCTCTCTTGACAAAGTTTACTTTAAACCCTGTGATACTACCATTCTCTTTTAACTCTTTGATCCCAATATTTTTCCAAATATTTTTCATATCTTTACTATAATGATCCAAAAGTGTTCTGTCAACAACTCTCAAGCCATCCGCATCAGTGATCTCGCCTATGGGAAGACTAATGGGGGTATCGGGAATATTTTGCTTTTCAGGTTTTTTTCTTTTTGCTGGTACATACCTCACGCTACTTTTTGCCTGAGGGTCTTTGGTGGCTTCTAGTAGCCTGAGCCGATAACTTTTTCCACCACGCAAGAAGATTGCCTCTTTGTCAGTTGCATCATTTAGGACATAGCCATCGATTTCACCTCTTTTGCCTCCTCTCACCAAGACATAGGTTTTATCTTTTTTGGAAACCGTAATCACTATACGATCACTTGAGCGGTAGAGGGCAAGCAGTTTTAAACTGCTTATATCACTAAGTGGCTTTGCCTTGACCACATGTCTTTGTTTGAGTTTTTGCGTAGCAAATTTTGTGCGATAATAGAGAGCTTTTGCTTTTGACGGTTTTTGGTAATCGACCCCTTGGGCACTCAAAAATGTCATTTCAACCACAAACCATCCTAGTTTTACTAAGAGCATCAAGCTTAAAATAATAATAAGCATTTTGATATTTTCAGGCTTAAAAAGACGCTTCATAATACCATCCTTTTTCGCCTTTTTTCAACATAGGCTTCAGCTCTTTAATTGGCTCCTCTTCAGTCAAGTCAAGATGCAAAAGATTTTCAGCAGGCAAGAAATAGCCTTTTGCTGCACCAAATGAGCCTATAGCATTTACAATAATACTCTCGGGGGTAAATAGTTGATAATGTGCTGATACCACAGCAATCTCTACAGGAATCCATTTTCGCAATGATGCATCCGTCTCAATCCCTTTGGCTGTAATAGAGCTATAGAAAAAAAGTGTAAAGAGTGATATCTCTTCTATCTCAGCCATTTTAATTCCCTTGATATAGAACTCAGGGTGTTTCAATTTCAGTGTAAAGAGTCCACTCTCGATCTTCTCATTATCAATAATAATATCAAGTTGCATCAATTGCTTTTCAAGTAGATAATAGAGTTCTCTCTTGGGGGCAAAAACTGCCAAGGAGAAGAGTATGACAATAAAAAATAGTATCGCCTTCTTTACCATTTGCATTTTATCTCCATACTATAACTTTCGTTTTTGCGCTTGATATCAAGCCTGCTGATTTGCACAGCAATATTTTCAAGCTTGAGGACAATGCCGTTCATCTCTTTGTCACTGAGCTCCACAAAGGATGCCATGAGTTTTTTACTTTTGACAGAGAAGAGCTTGATCTTCTTTGCGGTAATCCCTTTTTTAATCTTATTGATCTCCTTGGTTAACTTGTCATTACCCCACTGCTTTTTGAGGGCTATAATTTCACCTATTTCAACCATAGCAATTTTCATTTCATTGTTGACCGCATCAAGTTTATCAGCAGCACTGTTTTTATAGAGAGAAGCAGTGAGCATCAATACGAAAACAATCAAAACAATAAATTCATTGCGATAACGCTTCCAAATCATAAATTACCTTCGATCTTAAGTAAATTTTCATTTCCTATCCTGCTTACTCTATACTTCCTCTCTTTTGCCGAAGAGAGCACCCTTAGTGTTGATTTTTCATTAGGGCACTTGAGCATAGATGTAAAATTCTTTCCGTCCATCTTTAGACTCTCCAACTGAACACCAGGCAAGATCAATTTGGAGAGCCCTTTGAGAACTTCGCGCTTCTCTCTCTCTTTTTTATCAATTTTACGATATTTTTGCGCAATATTTTCTCGTGCATATTGACTTTGAAGTGCGGGATAGTCTTTTAAAAGTTCGTCAACCTCTTGTTGCATTGCTGTAGCAACTTGCTGATAACGCATCCCCTCTACAATAAACATAAGCGCAAATAAAAGAAGAATAATACTCATAATCCAAGCTTCTTTTTTTCCGATAATCGAATGTGTGCCCACAGACAATGAAACACCCTCTGTAGGTCTAAAACTATCAGAAAAATTCTGATACTCTGTCTCTTTGGAGAAAAGTACCTTGGGGACAACCGTGGCAGTATCTCCTGCGAGACTTAGCACACTATCCTCACCAAGAGAGACGGGTATACTAAACAATTGAGTCACCTGCTCTGCAAAATAGAGCTTGGATACCCTCTCTGCCTCTAAGCCTTTTGATATCAAAAATTTGGCAATCTCTTCTGGATCATAAGCTATAAAAACCCAGACATCCTCATCTCTAAAAATATAATATTCATAATTTCCATCCGCAGGGAGTAAATTATCAAGGACAGAAGGGGCTAGTTTTTTAGCTTGGCGGTGATAAGAGATAGGGAGTTGCTCTCGTTTGAGTGTATAGAATTGGGGTGAAAGCATGACCTCATATTCTGCATTATCGTCTATAGACGGCATCGTGCTATATACAAGTAGTAGCCGATTACTGTTTCCCATAAAATTCAAACTTCTCCGCCTTTCCTTCTATATAATTAAAAC
>QMKU01000233.1 GCA_003646525.1 Campylobacterota bacterium | reverse complement strand
GCAACGATCGCCCAATTGGCAATGATTGTATGGTCTGTCATACGGTGCAACCAGAATTTGAAGGACATCATCCCAATTCGTTGCGGATGGAATAGGATTTTTTCAGTCAATGCCAAAGGTAGCATTCCGGGGACATGTACTCGTTACGTGTCCCCGGAATACGGTCATAACATAGCAGGAATGATCAATTAAATATGGTGTCCCCCGAACTACTGATCAATTAAAAACGGTGTTTCCCTGGTTTTCTGTATTTAATGCCCTACAGCTTCACCTAGCAGAACAACTTTTCTTTTTTCAATCACATCCAGTTCCGGCATATTTTCAAGGGGGTCTCCAAGTTCAAATAGCCAGTAAACATCATTATCTGCACCACGTTTATTGTGCATGGTAACTTGTTTATTGTCATACAGTTTTTTTATCTCATCCCTTTTCATTTTCTTTACTGTCAGAATCGGGAAGTTCCCCAGTTGCTTTCCATCTGCTGCTGTCGGGATAAGATAAGTCCATATTTTCGGTTGCAACCCTTCTCTTTGTACCACCCTATCCGGCAGACGATACAGCCGGCACGTTTTCCAGTAACCCTCCGTATTCATCCCTTCAGCCGCTTTGGTAATACATTTCGCAAAAATATCACCGGTTTTACGTTTAACATCAGGAACCGCCGCAAAATACCTGTCCTGATTCTCCTGAACGGAAAAATAATCTTTTTGGATGGTAAGAAATGTCTCCAGCCGGTTTTTCAATAATTGTGGAAAATCTTTACCATCTCTATCCGGACGGAGCGGAAATGCCCCGATATTAGTTTTACCAATTGACGCAATCTGCGGGGACTGTTTAGACAATTCAGCCCCGTTGCCGGGATAAAGAACATAGGCTCCGATACTTTCCCTTGTCAGTCTGCGACGGCTGCCGGTTTCATCAGCCCAGACGATGGCATCACGATAACGGTGCATCTGATTGACAGCATCATCCGGAGCATCATTCCCGTTCAACCGGTACTTAGCATCAAAAATCCAGGTATAAACCGGCTGATTCGGGAGATCTTTGCGATGAAGGCGCAGGACAATATCCGGTTTTTGTACGACCGGCAGTGCCATCATGCCATCCCAGATACTATTTCCTGCCGGCTTATTTGCTGCAGTTGGCTGAAAAAGCAGTTCCAGTTCAATATGCTCGAGACCCTCTTTTTTATATGAAAACTTTCCTGTCCCGGATTGCAATTCTTCCCCTTCAAAATCATCTCCATCCAGTTCAAAATCAGCAATCCGGTTATCAACACACTTCCAGCCATTACCTATAATAAGCTGATCCATTTTCACCAGACACCAGATTTCATAAAGCTGTGCAGCATTTTGTATCCCGCCGTAGAGATCCTGCCCCATGAACTTAAGTCCATGCTGCAGCAGATACCACGAGCAGCGAATTCCGGCATAAAGGGGATCCTGAGACAGAACAAGCGATTCACGCTGCAACCCGTGAAACTCACCAATCCCGCGCCAGAATCGCTGCTGTTTCAGTTCACCCCACGAATCAGTCCATTCACGCAAACGCGCTTTAAAAATATCGGCAATCCTCGATAACGGTTCAATTTTATCCAGCAGCTCATGAAGCTGTGTCAGTGTATGCCGCAGAATATATTTGATGAAACGGTTTTCCGGTGTGTCGGCATCAAGTATCTTTTTTTCAACGGGATAACGGTGATTGCTGTTCTCCCGTATTCCCCTGACGATCCGTTCTTCATTTTTGGAAGAAATCTTGCGAATCCGATCGGGGCGCTGCATTTTAACCTCAGGAATAAGCCGCCGCCGATGCTGTTTGATCAGTTTTCGCAACAATCGGTCCATGTTGCTCTGAACTTCCTGAAAGATCAGCAGCCATGTTTTAAGGTTCCCGTCAGTATCATCATGGCTCCACCCCCAGGTTGTCTGCCGCAGCAGATCAAGACGTATCCATTCAAAGCGTTCCGTCACTTCATCAAGCATAATGTTGAAGTGCTCGTATATATCCAGTTTAGTTGAGAATACCTGTCCGGAAAAAGAAGCATTATGACGTTCTCCATCATCTGTTTCCCACTCCCAGCACAGTTCAAAATCACCGAGATCATTACCAAAGTTGATCGGAACTACGAGTCTTCCGGTATCGGAATCCCAGTCGGCACTATCGCACCAGGCTGCCAGTGGACTGAACAGATATGCCTTAATTGTATTGCCGGGGAATTTGATGGAAAACATATAGGGAGTTTGGTCAAAAAACAGTGCCGGACAATTTTGAGCAGTGGAATACACCAGATCATTATCATCGGCAGTCAGATCGTGCCGTTTACCATTCAGGGATACTGCAGATTCCGGACAACCGGTAAACTGATAGCAGGCGGTGTTAATCGACAGACTATTTGTTGTTGCGGTATTGATCCGGTCGACGGCTTTACTGCTGCGTACTGAGAAATTACCACAGGTCAGAATGGTTGTGCTCATGGTTTTGTTCCGGCAAAAGGAGTATAACCACCGGTTTTCGGGGCACCTGTAAAAATGATCCGGTTTTGCCGCTTTAAGCGCTGCAGGGCTCTCTCTACGCTGCGCTGGGGTGAATTTACTGCCGCTGCAATCCGGTTAGCCCACCGCAGATGCGATTCCAGTCCCCCATGTGACAGCCCTTCAAGCCGCACCAGTTCACCACCGATTTTTACCAGCAGGTCGGTTATTGCTGCGGTTATTTCAAAAGGAGGGGTGGCAGCTTCCATAGACTATACCCAGAAATCGGTGAAATGGTTCGCTTTCAACCGTTTCATCATCCATAGGAGTTTCTTTTTTGAGCGGCATCCAATGAGAGCATCTGTATCACGCAGCAGATCCGGGCGTTTTTTATCGTCATTATTATCGCCCCAGACATCCTTCAGCAAGTCTGTTTCCAGTACAGCAAACAGCTGATGAAGAACGCTCCCTTTACCATAAAGTTTTTCATTGCTGCTCAGATATTCACTTTCCAGCGCTTCAATCTCTACATCAGGAACAAACTTCAGTTTTTGCCCGTCTCCTTCCATACGTGGCAATACTTTCTGCATCAGAAAATCATCCCATACCGCACGCAACTCTTCATCATTCTCCGGTGCAAAACAGGATACCGACAGCAGCAGTTCATTTAATGCCCGGTAGGCAAGTTCAAACGGGGTATTTTGAAGGATAGCATTGATTTTTTTTAGAAATTCAACTGATTTGGACCCGTTGCCATCAGCGTCAATTGCCGGAAGGTTCTCCTTACCGGCAGCTGAAAGGGTTGGAAAAGTAAACAGTTTAGGCAGGCTTTGACCACCAAAGAAAGTATTATAGTCATTCGGAAAGAATTCCTGAAAATCGATGGTCAGTGCCCGGTCAATCACTTTGCGGGAAAAGCCGTGAGTCGTTTCATCCATATTAACCGTACCGGCTACAATCAGATTCGGTGGCAGGAGGATACCGTTTTCCTGAAAATATTCTCCCAGTTCCTGTTGAAACCCGCACTCAGTATCAGCAAACAACTCATTCCACAAAGCGTCGAGTGCATTGTCTCCGATATCAGTATTGCAATATGCCAGTTGTTGCAGAACATCAGCAGTCATTATCGCT
>QMKU01000232.1 GCA_003646525.1 Campylobacterota bacterium | reverse complement strand
GACAACTGCTATGGTACTTAGATTTTGTTCATAATATAAATTAAGCTATAATTCCCCCAAAATTAATCACCCAAGCAAAGGAAATATCATGGCAAAATGTCCAATGTGTAACTCAAAAAAAGGTAAAAGAGTCTGTAGACTCGTAGAGAATCAAAAAGTCTGTAGTCTGTGTTGTGGTACAACAAGAGATGTGGAGTGTGTAGGATGCGAATATTATAGATCACCTCTTGAATCGAGAAAATACACGGTTGTACCAAAATACTCAACACAAGATATGGAATCAGATATGTCTCTTCAAGGGCATTCCAATGAGATAGAGAGCATCCTATGCAAGATAGACAGAGGGCATGATTTGAAACTCAAAGATGAATTGGCTCTGAATATCTATAAACTCTTGATGGACAAATACTATTTTAAAGACAAAGAGTTTCTGTTCCAATCAGAGATGGTCAAAGATGGATTTGAACTGTTGGTAGATGTGATAGAGTATAACGATATAGAAGAGGAGACGCTTATCAAAGTTTTGGGTGTTCTCTATTTTATCGCCAAGAGACGAACCAAAGGTGGCAGAGAGTATTTCAATGTCATTCAGCACTATGTTGGTGGAGGAAGTGGTGTACAGATGTTATCTAATTATGAGCTTGAAGGATAGCATCTTGTGAAATTTTTCTTGTTGATATGAGGTGATGCTAATGTGCACTACCTCAAAGCCCCTAAAATAGGAGAAAACAGATGAAAATACGCGTCTATTATGAAGATACCGATATTGGTGGTATTGTCTACCATACAAATTATATCAAATATTGCGAAAGGGCTCGTTCTGAAATTTTTTTTGAAAAAAAGTTAAAACCGCTTGAAAATAGTCATTCTGGCTTTGTTGTGCGCAATATCCAAGCTGACTTCCTCGCGACATCAACCTTGGGAGAGATTTTGGATGTCACTTCCAAGCTTCTGACACTTAAAAGCTCTTCACTCATACTACTTCAGGAAATTTGGAAAGGGGATGTGAAAGTCTTCACCATGGAAATACGCTTGGTTTATATTGAAGATGGAAGACCTCGCCGAATTCCAGATGCGTTCAAAAAATTTTTTACTGAGCTTTAGAATCTGAATTATTTAGCACCAATACTTTTAAAATAGTCTATAATTTCTCTATTTTTCCCATAATTAGCCCACTTTAATGCTGTTTCGCCTCCTCTACAGGTAGCATTGATGGGGACACCTTTCTCAACTAAATACTTTATCATTTCCAGCGTACCATCTCATTTGGGTTGGCTCCAGCTTGACATAGAGCTTGAGTAGTATTTGCATCATTTGCCGCCGCTGCTTCATACAAAAGTGTTTGAAGTTGACTCTCACTCAGTGAAGAGTAGCCATCATCTGCTACTATTTCTGGCATCCTTCATAAGTAGTTTACAATTTAAACTTATTGAGTTCGTAGGTGTGACCGTGTCACACGAGCAAATCATCATTTGTGCGACATGGTCGCACCTACAACATTGTAAACTATCTTTTATTAAATATGAAGGATGCCCTATTTCTTTCTCTTTTGGTGGAGTAGCAGACTTGCTTTCGACCTTCACCTTATACTCTGGAAAGAGAGAATCCAAATTGTAAACTCTACTGGTTTTATCTGTTACATTATAAGCTACCAAGGTGTTATGTACAATATAGATTGATGAAATCCAATACTCCTCGAAAGGGATAACTTTCATTACTTTACATTCATCTATATTGCTAATACTAACCCCCCCCATTTTGCCCTCTGCCCTAAAAACAATATTTCCTCGGATGGCAATAGTATCAATTCCTGCCAATCCTGCAATCATATCTTGGTCTGTTGGGTATATATCACAAATAGATATAAGTTTTTTATGGCATCCTTCATATCTAATAAAAGGTGGTTTACAATGTTGTAGGTGCGACCATGTCACACAAGTGATGGTCTGCTCGTGTGACACGGTCACACCTACGAACTCCAATAAGCTTAAAGTGTAAACTACAGCTTTTTTTCAAAACAAAATAATTTAAAGCATAATCAATTATTGCAGTTTGCTGGTAAACTAAAAAGTAATGACGCTGACAATATGCTACAAACTATTACAGATAATAAAAATTCTAAAGATTTTGAGTTAAACCTTTAATGAAAAAGTATTTAATTGACAGTGATATATTAATATACTTCTTAAAAGGGAAACAAGAGGTTGTTGAAAAACTCTCCCAAATTCCAATAGATGATCTATATATTTCAAGAATAAATTATACTGAATTAATTTATGGTGCTTATAACTCTTCTAAAATAAATCAAAATTTAAAAGTGATTGAGTCTTTTTTGGATAGTTTCAAAGTATTGGAATTCACTCAAATATCAAGTCTGATTTTTGCAAAAGAAAAAGCAAGATTAAAAAAAATGGTAATATAATTGCTGATATGGACTTAATGATTGCTAGTATAGCTATAGAAAATGATTGTACTTTAATTAGCAATAACATTAAGCACTTCGATAGAGTACAAAACCTAGAACTTGAACCAAAGCTATAACCTAAGCTAAGTACTGGGAATTGAATTTACACTTTTTCTCGTTCCACAGCTGGAGCTGCGGAACGAGTAATCTCTGCATCAAATTCAATGCCATTATAACGGGACTAAAGTCCATGCTCCGAGAGAAGATTAATTATAATGGAGTGGTTCGTTATGTCTCGCTGTTATCCTCTTTTTTGTGAGGAAAGAGTGCTCGTATATTGTCTCCGAGGATACACCAGTGGTTTTTCTCATCTTCGCAGAGTATTTTATCTTCGCTATCTGGCATCATCGCTTTGGCATTGTCCATCAAAATAGGAATAAAGAAGAGTGAGACAAGTGTGGCAGCCATACTTCCAAAGATGAGAGCAACTCCCAAGCCTCCAAAGATAGGATCTGTCGCAAGCAAAAGACTTCCTAGGATGATCGCTACGGCAGTGAGCATAATAGGTTTGGCCCTAGTAGCAGTAGCAATCGCAATGGCACGCTTCTTTTCTATCTTTTCGTCTGCGATCAGTGAGCGTGCAAAGTCAATCAGGAGCAGTGAGCTTCGTGCGCTGATTCCCATCAGGGAGATAAATCCGATCAGAGAAGTAGAAGTCAAGAAGAAATGTGTATCGGTAAAAAATAGTTGGATTTTATCTGTGATCCAATGCCCGATGATGACACCAATGATGGAGAGAAAACTTCCGATCAAAACAATACCGCTCAGAGCGAAGGATTTGTAGTAGACGACTATCAGCAGGAACATCAGTACCAATGCAGCGATGAAGGCACCACCTAGATCACGAAATGTGTCGAGTGAAACTTTCATCTCTCCATCCCATCTCAAGAGCATTCTTTCGCCAGTTTTATTGTGGATCAGTTCAAGGTCAAACATATAGGTTGTGATGCCAGGGACTTTGGTCACATTAAAATCCATAGAGAGTTGCTCAAGCATTTTTTCTCGTGCTTCCAACAAGGGATATACTTGACTGACCATATCACATTCCGCAGTGATAGTCACCATATTTTTGAGATTTTTTCTAAAAATAGCAGGACTTGATTTTGAGGTTTTAATAGAGATGATTTCACTGAGTGGCACCATCATCCCCTTTTT
>QMKU01000231.1 GCA_003646525.1 Campylobacterota bacterium | reverse complement strand
TATGTGACACTTTTTATTTTAGCGTAGGGTTGCTTTGATGGGAATGCTTATAGGTAAAAAGTTATCATTAACACTAATTCACCTCCTTTTTTATTAGCGGTTTGTGTCCTGACCCTAAGGTCTAAGGAATCTCCCAAAAACAATTCTACCCACCTAACTTGTCCTTTTGCTCCTAGTTACATTCTCTCAATCGTCGCATAGAATAGCTATGCTTCTCTTGAGAGAATGTAACTAGAAATAAAAATCCTGCGTTATTTGGGTAGAATTGTTCTTGGGAGTTTCCTTATTAGATTTCATAGGTGCGACTATGTCGCACGAGCAGATCATCACTTGTGTGGTATGGTCGCACCTACAACATTGCAAACTACCTTTTATTAGATATGAAGGATGCCTAAACAGATAGATAAATAAACTTTTGGAAGTGTACTTATCTCACTGTTTTGCAAGAAGTCTATTTGCCTCAAAGGGAGGTAAACACCAACCCTTTTTTTCTTTTTTTAGAGCTCTTCAGCGTGTTTTGCAAGATAATCAGCGACACCTTCAGTGTCAGCCTTCATACCTTCGTCACCTTTTTGCCAACCAGCAGGACATACTTCACCGTGCTCATTGGTAAAAATCATCGCATCAATCATTCTGAGCATTTCATCGATATTTCTACCAAGTGGAAGGTCGTTGACGACTGCATGTCTGACAGTGCCATCGGTATCGATCAAAAATGATCCTCTTAGTGCTACAGAATCATTCAAAAGAACATCGTAATCTCGTGCGATCTGCTTGTTAAGGTCAGCAACCAATGGATACTTAACTTGACCAATGCCACCTTTGTTTATTGGTGTCTCTTTCCAAGCAAAGTGAGAAAACTGAGAATCAACAGAGCAACCAATCACATTAATACCTCTATCTGCAAACTCTTGCAGTCTGTGATCAAAAGCGATCAACTCTGACGGACAAACGAAAGTAAAGTCAAGTGGATAGAAGAAAAGGACTGCGCCTTTTTCACCAATGTTTTCATAGAGATTGAAATCTTCTACGATTTGGTTATTGCCTAGTACGGCTGCTGCTGTAAAATCTGGAGCTTTATTGGTTACGATCATATCTAAATCCTTAAAGAATAATTTTTATTACTTAGGAATAGTATCAAATTTTCTTTAATGTATGGTTAATGGATGTATCTCTCTGCACTTTTATCCTTTTATAATTTGAAATTAGTGAGAAGAACCATACTAGAGGGATTGAGATGAAAATAAAAAATATTTGGAAAATTAAGATATAATACCTAAATTATTTTAAGGTCTATTATGTCTAAACACACATCCTCTCACCCATCACTACTCGCACAGTTTCGTTCTTTTTGTTATCAAAATAAAGCTACAGACTTTGAGAAGGCTGTAGAGTATTTCGCAGTATTTGGTGGTATGGGATGGTGGGTAGATATGTCTGTGCCTATAGAAGAGCTTATAGAGAAAAAGGTACTCAAAAACTACCGATATATTCATGGGGATATTACCAAAATCACAAACTCCAAATCCACACACCATGCGATGCTCACAGCCATAGCTACAGGTGATAGACGCGAACACTCTGCTTTCAAAAAGATAAATATAGGTAGAGATGGAGGAGAAGAGGTGATAGACTTTTTGATCAAAGATGGTTTTTTGGTTTTTGATGCATCTATAGAGAAACCTGTAGATGAAAAAGATGGTATCTCGGATAAACTACTTTTTGTTGCACCATTTATGCGTTTTTGGTTTGCTATGGTTTCACCTACCTATAAAAACATCAAAGAGGGTGACTATGGTGAATTTGACAAGCGATGGTTAGCAATTAAAAGTGAGTTTACAACACTTATTTATACACAGTTGGTACTAGAACTCATTAGCCTAAGTTTCAAAGAAGCATTTGAGGGAGATCCTATAGTTAGCATAGGTGCATACTATGATAAAAATGTCTCCATGGATATACTAGCAAAACGCAAATCAGGCACAATGCTGGCAGGTACATGCAAATATGGCAAATCAAAAGTCAATAAATCAGAACTCACAAAACTCAAAGAGCTATGCAAACAAGCAGAGCTTGATAAAGTGGAAACTTATGTGATTTTCTCTAAAAATAAATTTTCATCCGAGTTGAAAAAAGAGAAAGGCGACAATACAAAACTATTTTCTATTAGACACCTCAGTAAACTTATGGATAATCTTAGCGAAGATGACCTCATCGTGAGTACAAATAAAAGATATTAACTAGGTAGCTAACTTATTGAAATTGTCTATGTTGGATGAAACATAGGGAGATGATGGTCAGAGAGATTATGATATAATCCTTATGACAAATTACTATAGACTTCTTGATAGAGCCAAGAAGAAAAAGGATAAAACATTCGATATCTTATCACCCTCTTAATCATGATGGTGACGCTTGTCGCTTCAGTATCACCAACCAAAGTTACACTCCAACTCAAATGGAAATACCAGTTTCAATTTGCAGGGTTCATCATGGCAAAGGAGAAGGGGTTTTATGAGGAGTTGGGGCTTGATGTAGAGCTTAGAGAGTTTAACAATAGTATCCATGTGAGTCAAGAACTAGAGGAGGGAAAGATAGATTTTGCAGTAGGAGACTCCTATATCATCGCTGAAGTGATGATGGGGAAACCTCTCATTGGAATGATGGCGGTATTTCAGCAGTCTCCTTTTGTGCTGATAGGACTCTCCTCTGATATCCAAAGCCTAGAAGATATCCGAGGCAAAACAATCTCACTCGATCCTAATGTCAACGGTATTGGGATTAGGGCGATGCTCAACTCTAATCACATTAACCATATCAATGTTGACCAAGACTTCACCCTAGAAAAACTCATCTCAGGAGAGGTTGATCTATATTCTGGCTATCTCTCAAATGAGCCTTTTGTACTCAAGCAACTAGGTCTTGATACTATTACTTTTAGCCCCAAAGATTATGGCTTTGATGGTTATGGGGATATTCTCTATACGACCCAAAAGATGCTAAAAGAGAATCCTGAGCAAGTAGAAAAGATGTACAAAGCAAGTCTTCGTGGTTGGCAGTATGCCTATGAGAACCCAGAAGAGACTATCGAGATACTCTACCAAAAGTACAATACACTCAACAAAAGCAAAGAGGCTCTCCGCTATGAGGCACAAACCCTACAAAAACTAAGTGGATATGGCACAAATCTTGGAGAGTTGACACTCCCTCGTATCAAAAGTATCGCTCATATCTTTAGCTTTATGGTGCAAGGAAAATACAATACAAACTACTTGAATGATTTTATCTGGCAACCCAAGTATCCCATACGACCCCTCTATACTAATGATTATCAGCATAAAGCAACTGAGATGATCCATCAACTCACCTCTCTTATCGAAGAGAAAAAAGTCAATACAAAACTTGTTGCATTAGGATTGGTTAGCAATACGGATATGCAAAATGCCATCAAATACAATGATCCCTCACGCATCAATCTCAAAAAAATATCCAAAGATCTATTAGAGAATTCTAATTTCAAAAATGTCTGGTTTCAGCTCATCACCAAAGATGGCATCAGTCTCAAGCGAAGCTGGACACAGAAGCGTGGAGACAGTTTACTAGAGAGTAGACTCGATATCCGCAAG
>QMKU01000230.1 GCA_003646525.1 Campylobacterota bacterium | reverse complement strand
TTGCGCTCTTCGGCTATCTTGTCTGCCTTCTCTTTCTTTGCAGCAATCAACGCTTCTTGTTCAGCAATTAAAGCTTCTTGCTTAGCTGCTGCTTCTTTTGCTATCTGCTCTGCTTTTGCGGCCCAGCTCTCTGCCTCTCCGGCTCTTCTCTCTACTTCAATCGCTCTCACATCCGCCCGACCTGCCCTCAGCTCGGCATAACCTGTTCGTGACGATGATTCAAAGAGCTTGGATTCCAACTCTATGAAATGTGCTTCTACTTTTGTCAAGCGATCATATAAGGCACTATTTTCCTTCATCAGCTCTATGGCAGATAGCTGCTGACCTCTTCTGTTTCTTCCCGTTTTGTTTGAATTTTGTTTTATTCCTATAGTTGAATGATGTTTCAAATTTGCCTCCTTTTGCTTGCTTCAGGGAAGTCCCCAAGGGCACCTGATCTCTCTTGACAATGTTGTTGCGTTTCACAACAACAAACCTAAGGTACTAAAGCGTACCCCTAACACCCAAACACTCCAATAGTTGCAGAGTGCTCTCTCTCCATGTCAGCCATGGCATACTGCTCGATCGTGGATGTGTATCGGACTTGAATAGCTCCATCCACTCTCTGATAGCCTGAGTGACACTATCTACCTCATGATTGTCAGCAAAATAAAGAGCATAATCCCCAGCTATCTCTCTAAAGATTGGTATATCTCTCGCGATAATAGGGAGATCATACTTTGCTGCCTCTATCATAGGTAGACCAAAACCTTCTGTTTCGCTTGCTATGATCAGACAATTGCTTGATGCATAGAGGCTGCTCAGATACTCATCACTGATACCCTCAAGCCAAATGAGATGCTGATTTTGCTCTGAGATAGTCGCTATTTTCTCCAAAAGATCCTCTACCATCCACCCTTTTTTTCCTACAATCACGAGATTGATATCCTGCCCCTCTGACCAAAGCTTCTCAAACGCCGACAAAACTTGAGAGTGACCTTTTCGAGGCTCAACAGTTCCAACCATTAAAAAAGTTAATTTTTCCTCTATGGCAGGCAACTTCTCTACCCCTGCATAGTTACCTATACCAGCACCTAAATGAAAAGAGGTGATTTCAGGTCTATGTTCTGTTGACGGGAAGTTATCATCCGTATAAATAAGAAGTTCGTCGGCAACACTCTGAGATATACAAATAAGACGATCAGCATGTCCCATCAATCCATTGAGCCAAGTTCGGAAATACTCATCCATACCTTCTGTAGTAAATTGCGGATGAAGCAGTGGTATGATGTCATATATGACATAGTTGATCGATACATCATTTTCTCTCCACTGCTTTAGCGTCTCTTCGATATTGGGAAAGAGGTGAGCAGTCAGATCAAGACCAAGAAAAATATCACCTTCGCCCACTACGACAGGTTGTTCATCAAGAGTGGATGCATGCTCACTCTCGCTATTGAACTTTGAAGTGTAGTGATACTCTTTTTCCATCGTGGCATAAATGGGCAAGAGTCTATATCCCTTTATGGAGAGAGAAGAGAGCTCCTTTATGATATTGTGAATCACGCGTTGTATGCCTGTTTGATTATCGTCAAAATAGATCTGTGACACATCCACAAGAAGTTGCCTGTTCTCCTCTTTGTTATCTGTATCTACCCTATCGATACTCTTTTCTCTCAGTTTGTGGATCATATCTTTTAACTCTCGCAGTGGTTTGGTAACCTTCCATGAACTACTATCAATAATCTCCATATAATGTCGCTCTGCGTTATGGGCTATTGCCTGAGACTCTACTACCTTTTTGGAAGCCAAATTCATCTTTGATTCGCACTCTGTTGCTCTCAACTCTGCACGATTCAGATTTGCTTCACACTCTGTTGCTCTCAACTCTGCACGATTCAGATTTGCTTCACACTCTCTTGCTCTCATTTCGGCACGATGTTGATTGATGGATATAAAATCATCAAATGCATTGGGCGGATAGCTAAAATTCTCCAACAAGCTACTCTGCTCTTTTGCAACATAGTATTTATTGATACCGTCAAAATAGGCAAAGAGATAATCATGGTCAAAAAGTATAAACTCCCACTCCCTAGATACATCAATGTCCGTATTGGGTTTGGTCGCCTCTATGACGATAATCCATGGTCTATACTGCCCAAAAGAGAAACTCTCCAGTACACTCTTCTCTGCTCCTTCGACATCGATCTTTAAAAAATGTATATCTTCTGCCTGACTCTCTTTGCAGACTTGATCAAGAGATTTTGTTTTGATACTCTTTGTCTGGTAATCATGACCCTCTTTTTCGTGCTCTTTGGCAACACTGATATCATTCGTAGACCAACCTCTCGTCTCAAAAACATAAAGTTTGATATCATCTTTTTGATTGCTGATGGCAAAGTCAAGATTGGTATCCCTATCCCGACCTGACTGCAGTAGATCAAAAAATCTCTCCTCTGGTTCGATATTGATACCACTCCAGCCCTGATCATAAAATGCTTTTGTGACCGAGTCGTCCTCAGGGTGATTGGCTCCTACATCAATATAAAATCCATTTTTGACACTTTTGAGTGCACGCCAAAGCATCACATCTTCAAAATTTTGTGCATAAGAGATAAAACTCATAATTTTTCCACCTTTATAACTGGTTCGAGCCAATGAGAGCCGTCAAATTGACTTTTGTCTATGTTGATAACATTGAAAACCAATGCCAAATCACGCCATTCATAGTTTGCAGTCAAGTGTGTATCACGATCCACCAATGCTGTCTGAACAGAGTAGCTTCCTACACCGAAATTTGCAGGGAAAGAGAGTACAAAACTATACCTATCCCCTGCCGATAGATGTTCAAGAGCCTGTCCGGTATGCCAAGTATTTGTGCCATACATGACTTGTCCTAGTCGATCTTTGATACCATATCCGAGTACCATAGATTCAATATCCTGATGCACTTTTACTGTAATTCTCAACTCAACAGGATCTCCAACACCTACGAACTCTACTATCTCACCTTTGAGATTGTAGAGAGCGATCTCCTCAACTGTAGCTTCTCCTGTACCAGAAGTCGTTTCTACTTTTCCATCTTCTTTTTCGATCTGCTCGATTTTACTATTCTCTTTTTCTGCGATCAGGGCATTGTAGAAATCCATCACATGTTCAGGAGCCCCATCCATCAATACAGTGCCCTTGTCGATCAAAATAGCTCTATTGCAAATCGCTTGAATCGCTCCACGATCATGCGAAACAAGCAGCAGAGTCGTGCCCTGCTCTTGAAATTGTCTGATGCGACTGAAACTCTTGTGCTGAAAATAAGCATCCCCCACTGAGAGTGCTTCGTCTATGATGAGTATCTCCGGTCTATAAGCTGTCACGACACCAAAAGCCACACGCACCTGCATCCCACTAGAGTAAGTTCGTGCAGGCTGGTCAAAGTATTCACCAATCTCCGCAAAAGCCTCAATCTCATCGATAACTACATCAACCTGCTCTTTAGTGAAGCCCATAAGTCCAGCCGAGTGATAAACATTTTGTCGCCCAGTCAAATCAGGATGGAAGCCCATCCCAAGCTCCAATATGGCTGAGATGCGCCCATCAACAGTCACACTCCCCTCAGATGGACGAAGTGTGCCCGTAATGATCTTGAGCAGTGTGCTTTTTCCTGCTCCGTT
>QMKU01000229.1 GCA_003646525.1 Campylobacterota bacterium | reverse complement strand
TTCGGCAATCGCCTTCTGTTGCTGCGTCAAATGAGAAAAATTATCGTCTTTCGCGAAATAAGCATAACTCTCTTCTATCGGAAGATCGATGATATCAGCAATATTTTTTCCTTCGATCTTCACTGACAAAGATCGAGGACGAAGACGGTGCCCCTGACAAGTGTCGCACACTTTTTCTGTCATATACTCACTCAAATCTTTTTCATCATTGAGCGAATCATAAGCAAATTTTACCATGCCTGGCCACTCTCGCTTGAGGGTATGGCGTTTCCAAATAAACTTCACCTCTCCAGGGGTACCATAAAGTATGGATTTTTTCTGATGCTCTTCGAGTTGAGTATAGGGGACTTTAATATCAATATCATTTTGCAGGCAAAAAGCGTTGAGAAATTTGGTATGGTAGCTTTTGTTGAACCCATACATGATCTTGATAGCACCTTTCTCTATCGTGAGCTCCTGATCGATTACTTTTTTGAGATCTATCGCATAACGAATCCCTAAACCATCACAGGTAGGACAGGCTCCCTTGGGTGAGTTAAATGAAAAAGAGACAGGTTCTAGTGGCTCAAAACTAAGCTTGCAATCAAAACATGCCAAATGTTCAGAGTAGTGGATATGTGACTGCTCTATCCCTACCTCTTCACCATTTAATATCTCTAGCTCTACTTCACCATAACTCTCTTTGAGTGCTTTTTCCACATCTTGTCCGATTCTATCACGGCTCTCTTCTCTGATGACGACACGGTCTATCACTACTTTGATTGTATGTTTTTTTGTTTTGGAGAGTTCGATCTCTTCATCTAGGCGAACCATCACTCCATCAATCATTGCACGGACATAGCCCTTGTGCCGTAGAGACTCAAGCATATCAGCAAAAGTTCCTTTTTTCTCCTTGACGAGGGGTGCCATGATCACCAGTTTGGTATCATTGGGCAGTTTCAAAACCTGCTCGATGACATCACTTGCACTCATCGAAGAGATCGGCTTGCCACACTCATGACAATGCTGTCTTCCAACACGCGCAAAAAGTAGCCTCAGATAGTCATAAATCTCTGTGATCGTACCTACCGTCGAGCGAGGGTTTTTGGAGGTGGTTTTCTGATCTATCGCGATCGCTGGAGTTAACCCCTCTATCTTGTCAACATCAGGTTTTCCTATTTTGCCAAGAAACTGCCTAGCATAGCTGGAAAGCGACTCAATGTAGCGTCGTTGTCCCTCAGCATAAAGGGTTGAAAAAGCCAGTGTACTCTTGCCACTCCCACTGATACCAGTGAAGACAACCAGTTTGTTCTTCGGTATTTCCAGATTTATATTTTTGAGATTATTCTCTCTTGCGCCAAAGACTTGAATTTTATCTTTTTTGATACTCACTATTATCCTCTCTTAGCCCAAAAACATTTTATATGCCATTATGCCAAGAATAAAAAGATACATCCCGACTATAAACAGTCTGTGATTTTTGGCATGTGTTTTATCTTTGAGCCAAATACCGATATAGACACCTACAAGTGATGCCGAACCAATAATCAAACCTCTATGAAGATCAATCTCATCATGTATGACACGACCTATGAAACCAGAAACGGAGGAGAAGACAACAAAGAAGAGTCCTGCATCGACTGCTTTTTTGATAGGGTAGTGCAAGAAACCAGAGAGTATAGGGATCAAGATAATAGCACCACCTACACCGATGCTAATCGCTATGATTCCGATACCTACACCGATGATAAAGAGTAGCCATTTTGGCAGTGTTTTGCAAACGACTTCATCATGTGGTTCAGGTGCTATTATGAGACGATAAAGTGCGAAAAGAACAAAAGAAATGAAGGTATATTGTAGTATGTTATCGGAAATAGAGGCGGTGAGATAAGCACTCAAATACCCACCTACAAATCCACCAAAACCGACGAATATTCCATCGCTTACTTGGAGTGTGCCTTTGCGATAATTGAGATAAGATCCAAAAATAGAACTGAACATCATCTGCATAATAGAGATACCGACGGCTACCTTCATCTCTAGCCCCATCAGTAGCAACAGCGGCACCAAAACAGTACCTCCGCCAATACCAAAAAATCCAGAAAGTGCCCCAATACTGACACCAATCATCAATAGTACCACCAGTTCTATCATCACTCATCTCCTCTATTTATGGAATATGGCTGGGAAAAGAAGTTTGATACGACTTCACGCATTTCTGTTGCATTATTGATGTGATTGACCAGATTACGAAAAGCTGAAGCTTCCTGATAGCCTGCTTTGGAATAAGTATGAAGATGCTTACGAAACAGTATGGCACCATACTCTCCATAATGCAAAATCATTTGGTCGAAATGTTCCAAAACCACTGCTTGAATCAATGTACTCTCAACCTTTTCACTTCCCTCTTTGACTTGATGAAATATCCAAGGTCTTCCGATAGCTGCCCTGCCGATCATAATCCCATCCGCACCTGTATGCTCAAGTACCCACTTTGCTTTTTTGGGCGAATCAATATCTCCATTGGCAATAACAGGAATAGTAAGACTCTCTTTGATCTCCCTGATCGCATCATAGTCAACTTCGGACTTAAACTTCCCAGCCCTAGTGCGTCCATGTACAGCGATAAAATCAGCACCACTCTCCTGACATATATGGGCAATTTCTATATGATTTTTTGTTTCAAAACCTAGACGAATTTTGACAGATGTATTTGCTTTATTTGAATGTTTTTTGATTGTTTCAATTGTTTTTCCCATTTTGGGCAAATCTGTCAAGAGTGCACTTCCTGCCAGATTGTTCACCACTTTTGGTACTGGGCATCCACAATTAAGATCAAGAACATCGATACCCTCTTGTTCATTGAGTAGTTCTACCGCTCTGCGCACTACTTCTGCGTCCGAGCCAGCTATCTGTACAGAATAAGGATTTTCAAGCGGACTTTTTTCAAGCATTTTAAGTGTTTTTTTACTTTGGTATGCGAGGGCATTGGAGCTCAACATTTCGCTCACAGTGAGGTCAACGCCGAATTTTTTAACGACTGAACGAAAAGGAAGATCCGTAAAGCCCGCTAAGGGGGCTAATACATAAAGAGGAGTCGAAAAATCAATTTTCATTGCAGACTGCGTAGGAGTTAACCATACCTTCTACATTATATTTTTGATTCATTTTCTTCAAAGTATAGAGTGCCCTGAATCGAACGAACTCTTTTTCTCCGTGCTCACTTAAAAAGTCTTCAATTTTATCAAGCATCTCATATTCAAAGAGAAGATAAAGATAGGATTGGCATGCATTTTCATCAGATTTCTGAAAGCTCTTGAACATAGCCAAATTAATATCTGGAGAGAACATTTTGACACATATTCTGGCAAGACGCATATACTCCTTGCATCCAAATGGCAATTCTGCAATAAATGATTTGATCATATCTTCGCTTGCACCAATATCTTCTTTGTTTGCTGTTGCTCTCTCAAGCATGACAAAGAAATTGTCTATATCGAATATTTTGATATATTTTTTTGCTTTATAAAAAGTCTCATTATTGGCAAATATTCTTAGGGCTTTAGCGAGCGTCTCTTTGGAGTGAGTTGTAGTAGATTGTAAAACCTCTTCAACAAATTTTGGATCAGCATCTAATCTATTGAGTGTATTTTTAATATAGATAGGGTTCTTTCTGGAGAGTTTTT
>QMKU01000228.1 GCA_003646525.1 Campylobacterota bacterium | reverse complement strand
TGAAGCCATCCCACCATCCCTTTGATATCATTAGGAGAAAAAATCTTACTCACTCCTCGCTCAAATGTCTTATCAAGTTTGAAGTTTTGCCTGAACCCTGCCACGCCACTCTTATTCATATGTGGCTCATACTGTCTATATAGATAAGCACCTACCCACTCTTTATAGCCTTTCTCATCGAGATCACCACGCCTCACGAGTTCCGCACCGATATCATCGATTGTCTTTCTGATCATATCCCCTAGCTCTTTGACCTATGGTGTTATATTGTCTCCACCTGTTTTAGTGAGATACTGATAGAGTCCTTTGTCCATCGCTTCATCCAGAGTATCAAGCACCTTAGCAAGCCTACCGATACCCTCTTCTGTCTTACTCACCTCTACATGGGTCAAGTCTCTAGCATCATGATACTTTCCGCTGAAGGTATCAGTGAAGTAGCTCTTGAGTGAGTTCTTTATATTTTGTGCGGTGGTGTTATGTTGTAAAATATCACTCCAATCTTTGTTACCTTTTTCTCTAGCAAGTCTTTCGAGATCATCGAAATTGTGGTCACGGATACTGCCAGTGTTTTTATTTGGCACAGGTGCATCACCCCCAAACGCTCCTATCTTGACCCCAAGATCATCACCAGCTTTTACATCATTGTCTACCACATATTGTCTAAGTTTCTGGAACGCTTCGGGATTACTTTTCCTGAGCATTCGGATACCTTGTGCACCGATCATCCCTGCTGCCATTCCTTGAATGAACTTCTCAAGTACTCTCTCTTGGTCATAACCATTCTCATAGACTTCATTTCCTGCATTGGCTGTGCCCATACCAAATCCAGCTGCCATGTTGTGCCCTGCATTGGCACCTAATTTGAGTTTTTCTGGACTTTGTGGTATACTGTTATCTATAAAACCATCAGAGTCCGTTTTTGGGCGTATAGCCTGAGGGGTAGGTTTTTTCTTATATCTTGGCGACATCTGTAACTCACGGAGTAGTTTTTGGTCTGCTTCATCCCTAAAGAGCGTTTTAAATTCTAAAGTTTTATTGTTTAAATTCCTTAACTCAACCACTTTAACAATTCCATCATCCATTTTTTTATAAAACTCTATTGATACATCAGTTTTACCACTTGTTTTATTCCTCGTTAATGATTTTTTAGCCATATCAAAATTATGTAGAATATTTGGAATTTCTTCAATAAGATCTAAGTCTTCGGGGTGTCTGTTTTTTACATGTCTTATACTACTACTTGACAAAATAGAGCTGTATCCTTTTAAATTCAAACCAGTATCCTCTACTAGTCTTTTGATGGCATTGTCACTAAACATACCTAGTGTTATCTCTCTTTGTGTATTACTATTTAAAGCTTCATCAGCATATTTCTTTAGTATCTCTCTGCTATCAGACATTGACATACTTTTTCCACTCTCAAACCTAATGATAGGCTCCTGATACTCAAACTCCTCTCTCTTGAGCGTATCAGTCCAACTCTCACTAGCTCTCTGCTCTGGTGTCATATTCATACGGTATTCTGTGGCTCTGGCTTGTTGTTCACCGTGGAGTCTTTCGTATGATGCAAAGGTATCTTTTGACTGAAAAATTATATCCTTCCATTTTTTAATCTCTTTAGATGACTCAAGTCCTTTATCTAATGTCTTAAACTCATCTTTGGTAATTTCTTTTTTTATTAGTTTTTTTATTAATGGTTTTCTTTCTTTGTCTGCCTTGTCTATAAAAGATTGATAGACTGACTCTGGTCCTTTTAGTTTAAATTCGTCAGCACTACCACCACCAGCCCAACCTTCCTTAGTTTGAATTGCGTGTTGCAGTTCATGTATTATCGTATTGTATGCTTCTTTATCTGTAGCGTGTGGGGACAGGAACACTTGCGAACTAACGGGGTCAAAACCTCCTACTGTGTTTTTTCCCATTGTGTGATCGATCACTACCTCTATATCTCTGATCTGCGGATAGTTATCAAAGAGTTCTGCATGCTGAAATAGATCACCCAAGGTTGTTGTGTATCCAGCTTGTTGTCTTGTAGCAAGAACACCCATAGAGCCCGGTGTTAATCTGCTTAGACTATCATCAATCTCACGCATCACTTGCTTAGTAGCCACATCACTAAAAGCCCCTTTGTCTGTAGGCTTCGCACCTACAAACATACCTGTACCCTTAGCATCACCAAACTTACGACCCAACCCTGCACCGATCACCGCACCACCAGCAATCCTAGCTAGATAGTCTTGATAGCTGAGGTCTTTACCCTCTACGATATCTTCATAAGCTGCTTCCATACCGCCAAGTGTACCACCACCCATAGCACCACCAGAGGCATTGCCTCTACCGTTAGCAAACATACTCATACCACCATCTGGATTAGAAGCTTCTATATCAGCTATCCTTTGATTTGTCCGCATCTCTTCGGCTTGCTTTGTGATATCTGGATTTTCTTTATGGTTTTTATTATCTTTCCATCTAGGATCTTGCTCTAGGAAGTCAATATCATCCTTTAGTTTTTGTTCTATCTCAGGCGTGATCTTCCCACTATCTATCTTCTTTATGTCTGCCTTAGTTAGAGAGTATCCAAAGTCATAGTTTTCAGCTCCCTTTGCACCTACTCTATGGTATGTTGGCTCTGCGGTGTAAGTAGTAGGATTATCCATCCAACTCATAGTATCACCACCTACACGCTCATTGTAAGTTTGTGAAGCATTTCTGGTTCTTGCCATCTCTATAGCCTCATTAGCTCTAGGATGGTCAAAGATTGTCTCAGGCTTCATCTCTACCTTTGGCATATTTGGGTCTTGAGTACTCCACTTCATCTTGGCATACTCAGTTTTTATCTGTGTAGCTTCGGAGTCAAGTAGAGAGAATTGCTTTGGATCATTGAGTATAGCTTCTATAGATGCCCTAGCCTGTGCTTCGCTTGCACCTGTAGGGATTAGATTTCTGATCTTGCCTTTGCTGAACCCTGCGATGATACCATTGAGTGCACCGACAAAGCCACCACTTATCATATTTTCTTGGTTTTTATGCTCCACCGTGCTTCTGTCATCTCCAGAGTTCTTGGCTGCCATTATTCCATATCCTATTGGTACTCCTACCGCTGCGGACTTCGCTACTCTACCGACTTTACTTCCTGTAGTCTCTGTGTAGTATGCTCCTTTTTTCGCGAGCATATCCACACTACTCTTACCTACCTGTGCCTTTCTCATCTGCTTAAGGTTTTTAGCAATAGCATTTCTGCCTTTAATGGTGGTGTCTACTATCTTCTTGACCTTACTTGCTTTAGTCACTAGACCTGCACCTGTGAGATTAATAGGGTCTAGCACTACCTGACCACCTAGTCTATAGCCTCATAACCCAAAGGTCGTAGGTTCAAATCCTACTCTCGCAACCAATTTAGACCTCCATAAAATCGAACTTTCAAAGACTTTACAATCTAAAAGTTAAAATTTAAAAATACATAGTGTTAGTCAAAAAATGGGTATTCTGTTTTGATATTTTCGATACCATCTATCCTCTCATATGATCGCCTACAACAAGAATCCAGAGCATCAAGCCTTTTACTAGTTCCAAACATCTCCATCCTTTTTATTGCAATCATATATGAGTATAGGTAATGAAAGCTACTCTTTTTTGTCGCTTATGTGATGTTGATTGTTCTTTTGTTA
>QMKU01000227.1 GCA_003646525.1 Campylobacterota bacterium | reverse complement strand
GTGTATCGTATGAGAATACCAAAGAGGCACTCGTCACTCCATGCCCTCAAGGAAAAATAGCCCAAGGGAGTGAAGCCAAACTCACAAAATTAGGATTTTATAAACAAGTCAAAATAAGGGACTTAGATGAGTAGCATAGTTTCTCATCCTGAAGAGTCATGGATAGAGCGCATTCTCAAGCGACCACACTTTATCATCTCATTTTTGGCTCTTTTCGTCTTCATAGGTTTTATGGGTTATGGCAAGATGGATCGCAATCTCTTTCCAAACTCCAACTATCCTGAAGTAGCTATCGTCATCATAGAACCCTCTGCCTCTGCTCAAAGTATAGCTGCCAATGTCGCTGTACCCATAGAAGAGGAGTTGTATACACTCGACAATATCCGCAGAGCCTACTCCTCTACTATAGATGAAGTGACAGTTATTAACGCAGAGTTTGACTATATCGTGGACATCAACAATGCTGTCAATGATGTCAATAATGCCATAGCAAAAATCCGAGCAAAACTCCCCCATGACATCCGAGAACCACAGGTTATCAAAATCACAGAGGCGACACCACCCGTAGTCGTCTACTCTATGATACCCAAAGAGAATGCCGATGATGAGGCGACCTATGAAAATCTGCGTGAGTTAGCTAGTGGTGAGATACGACATGATTTGCTCAAGCTAGATGGCATAGCCAATGTAGATGTATTTGGTGGCTATATCAAAGAGTTGCAAATCATCATAGACAAAGAGAAACTCAACCAATATGGTCTCACGCTAGGGACTATCATGAGTCTCATCCAAAAGAACAATACAGAATATGCACTCGGTATCATTACCAATACCCAGAGTAGATATCTGCTCAAAGTAGCAGGCAAAAGAGATCAGATCAGTAGGCTCAAGAGCATAGCCATCACTCCTAGTCTCAAGCTATCAGATGTGGCAGAGGTCTATTTCGGTCATTATGAAAATAGTTCACTCTACTATGGCAATGGCAAAAAAGCGATAGCCCTCTCTATCCAACGCTCCACTACCGCTGATGTCATCCGCACTATCGATGCAGCAGAAAAAACTATAGCCAAATATGCTACGAAATATCCTAATATCTCTTTTGAAGTGTCAGATACACAAAAAGAGACTATCAAGCTCAGCACAGACAACATGTTCGAGTCACTTAGGGATGCTATCGTGATGGCTATTATCATAGTCTTTCTATTTTTGGCTAGCTTCCGACAAGTGCTAATCGTACTCGTGACTATACCTATTGTCTACTCTGCGACTATTGCTTTGATGTGGCTTGTTGGGATTGATTTCAATGTGATTACTTTGACTGCTATTATCTTGGCACTTGGTCTACTGCTCGATGATACGGTGGTGGTGATGGAAAATATAGAACGGCACCACAAAGAGATGGATGAAAAGATACACAAAGCTGTCTTTGCTGGGACAAAAGAGATAATGTTTGCTGATTTGAGTGGTACGATTACTACGATGATAGCTCTCGCTCCTATGCTTTTCGTGGGTGGATATCCACAGACTATCTTTCAGCCACTTGTAGGTACTCTACTTCTAGCTCTTGTTGCATCTTATGTCATCTCTATCACAGCCGTACCACTACTATCACTCTATATCCTCTCTATCCAAAGCCCATGGATACGCAAATCAGAAGATTTTTTCCATTTCTTTATAGAGAAAGCAAATAATTCTACAGCGAACTTTTTTCAAGCTGCAGTAGAGTTAGCTCTGGGGAGTAGGAAAGTAGCGTTTGGATATTTTGCACTGCTTGCACTCCTCTTTGTTATCAGTGTCAAAGGGGTGATGCCACTCGTAGGCAAAGAGCTCACGCCACCTATGGATACAGGTGAACTCACTATCAAGATAACGACAGATGCCAACCTCCCCATAGAGAAATCGGAGCAGATAGTCCAGAGTGCCACACCTATCATCAATTATTCCTCTAAAGTATTGCGTATCTCGACAAGCATAGGCAGTGAAGCAGGTACGATGAGTATCGGTGCAGGAGGAGGGATAGATCAGATCTCTATGAAAGTAAGTTATATCAATCGTTTCGATAGAGACGAGACTATATGGGAGATAGCTCAACAGTTGCGTGAAAAACTGAGCTCCATAGCCCATGTCAAGCGATTGGAAGTGACTCCAGCAGGCGGAAGCCCCATGAAGAGTATCCGTGGGAGTGTCGATGTACTTCTCAGCTCTCCAGATATCAACAGACTAGAAGAGGCAGGAAAATTTATAGAAGCTATCATGTATCAAACAGATGGACTCATCTCTGTGACTCGTACTTGGGAAGAGGATAAATCAGTACTCAATATGCAAATAGATGAAGCCAAAGCACTAGAATATGGTCTCAGTAATGATATGATCATCCGTGAAGTGCAGATGCTTGTGCGTGGTGGTATAGTCGCTAGTTTTCCCAAACAAAATAGTATAGATTATGCTGTGCGTGTATGGTTTCCAAAATCTCAAAATGATACGATAGAGACCATACTCTCTACACTCATCCCCACCCCCAAAGGCAAAGTACCACTCAAAACATTTGCTCAAGTCAGTTCGCACATAGAGCCTAGTATCATCACTAGAGAGGGTCTCAACTACACACTCAATATCTATGGCAATAGAGAAAAGGTAGCTATATCCCATATCATGGAGAACTTCGACAAAGCACAATCCGAACTCAACCTCACACTCCCCTATGGTGTAGAGATGGAGCAGATAGGTGATGTCAAGCAGTTTACTGAATCAGCAGGACGCATGGTCGGAGCTATATTTTTTGCTATTTTATTTATCTTTTTGACACTTGTTGCGATGTTCAGCTCCATCAAGATATCTATCATGATATTGTTCTCTATTCCATTGACTATCATAGGTGGTTCGTGGATGCTTCTCAGCCTCAACTACCATGTCTCTATGCCTGCGATGATGGGCTTCATCCTCCTCTCAGGTATCATCGTCAACAACGCTATACTTCTAATACATTTCGCACTAGAACGCATGGTAGATGGACTCAACAAGAGGGATGCAATGATAGAAGCTATAAAACTTCGCAGTCGCCCTGTGTTGATGACCGCTTTTTCCGTATCGGCAGGTATGCTCCCTGTAGCATTGGGTTCTGCCATAGGCTTAGAGAAGCTAGCCCCTCTAGGAGCTGTAGCCATAGGCGGTCTCATCATAGGTACACTTATGACGCTACTCTTTATCCCAATAGTGTTTATATGGACGATCAAAGAGAATGAGATGGAGGAGATTTAGAGTAGGGTAGGGTAGGGTAGGGCAATGCCAATGAAATAAGGAAGACAGAGGGATAGTCTTTTTAGGGTTGGCTTAATTTTTCATCAGATTTACATAAAAAAACTAAAGATTTGTCACCTTTCATTGAGAAGTTACAGCTTAGTGTCAAAGCCGCCTATATAGATTTCGATACAAATTATAATTTTAAAGCCTATGAGGATCTGCATGGATTTGAAACTTATTGTTAATTATACTTTTTGAGAGTATAGAGTTTAGTGTACCTTCTCGTAACTCAAGATTAATAATATTTTCATATTTCACATTTTATTAAAAGTTTTATATTTATCCGTGTTATGATGTGGATTAAATTTACTTAAGGAGAATATCGTATGAAAAAATTGTTTTCAGCAACAGCACTAAGCGTATGCTTAACATTGGGGGT
>QMKU01000226.1 GCA_003646525.1 Campylobacterota bacterium | reverse complement strand
GCACAATTATCTTCAGACTCTACAGTTGAAGCACCTAGGTGTGGTATAGGGATCACCCCTTTCACACCAAGTAAGTCAGCACTTGGGAAGTCTGTCACATAGGTTGAAACCTTGCCAGATGCCAGTGCTGCTTTGATATCTTCGTTGTCTACTAAACCGCCTCTGGCAAAATTGAGGATATTGATACCATCTTTCATCATGGCAAATTTCTCACTATTGAACATCTCTTTCGTACTCTCCAATAGAGGAACATGGATACTCAGATAGTCCACCTCAGAGAGAAGTGTCTCAAGTCCTGTCGCTTTTTTGACATCACTAGAGAGCTCCCAAGCAGCTTCTACTGAAAGATAAGGATCGTACCCGACCACTTCCATACCTAGGGCAAGCGCATCATTGGCGACCATCGCTCCGATAGCTCCTAGCCCTACGATACCGAGCTTTTTTCCTTTGATCTCTTGTCCTCCAAATTGCGATTTCGCTTTTTCGACAAGAGCTGGTACTTTATCACCTTCATCTTTGATGCTTTGCGTCCATACGATGCCGTCTACAATATTACGAGAAGCCAATAGTAATGATGTTAGTACAATCTCTTTGACTGCATTTGCATTGGCACCAGGCGTATTGAAGACTACGATACCTTTGTCAGAGCAGCGATCGATAGGGATGTTGTTCGTCCCTGCGCCAGCTCTGGCAATTGCGCATAGTGTTTCGGGTAGTTCCATATCATGCATTTTGAAACTACGCAAAACGATGGCATCTGGACTCCCGATCTCACTAGCGACTTCATAGTTGTCATGAGTAAAAAGATCCAAGCCTTTTGGAGAGATCTTATTGAGTGTTTGAATTTTAAACATAATGATCTCTTTTTACTGATTTTCTGCTGCGAACTCTTCCATGAGCTCGACTAGTGCCTTGATGGCATCCATACTTACTGCATTGTAGATCGAAGCTCGTAGTCCACCAATTGAACGGTGTCCTTTGAGACCGATCATCCCACTCTCTGTCGTTCGCTTGATAAGTTCTGCTTCGAGTTCAGCATTTTTGTCTTTGATATTGAAAGAGACATTCATCAATGATCGTGAATCTTTTTGTGCATGACCAGTATAGAAGCCATTGCTATTATCAATAGCTCCATAAATTAGTGCAGCTTTCTCTTTGTTTCTTGTTTCGACAGCATTGATGCCACCATTTTTCTTGATCCATTTGAGTGTAAGATTGAGAAGATAGATACCAAAGGTTGGTGGTGTATTGTAGAGGGAATTATTCTCGGCATGTGTATTGTAGCGCAGTATAGTAGGGATATTCTCTTTGACTCGTCCAAGTAGATCTCTCTTGATGATTACGATGGTGACACCAGATGGACCAGCATTTTTTTGAGCTCCAGCGAACATCAGGTCGATTTTTGACCACTCTACTGGATGAGAGAAGATATCACTTGAGGCATCTATAACTAGTGGTGCTTTTGTGCTAGGGTATGTATGGTACTGTGTACCATAAATTGTATTATTTGAAGTGATATAAGCATAATCTACATCATCATCAAAGGTGATATTCTCTGGAATTCTATCAAAAGCAGTCTCTTCTGAACTTGCAACAATTTCGATATTGAGATTTTGAACTTTTGCCTCTTTGATCGCCTTTTTGGACCAGCTTCCTGTATTGGCATATTGGACTTTTCCGCCCAATCCCAAGTTCATAGGTACCATAGCAAATTGTAGTGAAGCACCACCTTGAACGAATAGTACTTCATAATCCTCTGGTATCTCATAGAGTTCTCTCATCAGCGCGATAGCTCCGTTGTGTACTTCATCATACATTTTAGATCTATGTGAAGCCTCCATGATCGAAATCCCTGAACCATCATAGTCCAATAGCTCTTTTTGTGCCTCTTCAAGTACCTCAGTTGGTATCGCAGACGGTCCTGCACCAAAGTTAAACGCTCTCTTCATTCTTTCTCCTCATATTATAATTTGATTCATGTTATCTAATACTCCTGAAAGTCAGAAGTATTTTGGGAGGTTCCTTGTACTTCCAGAAGAGTTCTCCTCTTGTTTTAGTTCCTTGCTAATATTTTTTTATAATGGCAAGAGATTTATTATCATTTGATTATAATTCAAACATATTAACAAGCATTTTTGAAATTTCTTTTGATGTTACTTTATCAATATCCCCAAGCTTTTTTATTAATCTTGTTTTATCAACTGTTCTAATCCGGTCTAGTAATACTAAGCCATCTTTCTTTTCAAATTTTATTTTTGGTCTAAATATAAAATCAAAACCTTTGGATGTCATGGGTGCAATTATTACAGTTTTTAAAACATTCATTTCGTTTGGTGAAATTACAATACATGGTCGTGTCTTTTGAATTTCAGAACCAACTGTAGGGTTTAGTTTCACTAAGTATACTTCATACCTTTTGATATTGACTACCATTGCCAGTCTTCTAAATCATTATCATTAAGCAAGTCGTCTAAAATACCTTCGTCTTTGGCTCCCTTTTGTCTGGAAAGTACTTTTTCAATATCTTCTCTCCAAGAGTCTCTACCTATATTGTTTACAGGTTTTATTAATAAACCATTTTCTAAAACTTCTAGTTCTAGACTTACATTTTCAAGATGTGCTTGTTGCATTAAAGGTTTAGGAATTCTAATTCCCCGTGAGTTTCCAATTTTGGTGAGTCTCGTCATAATAAACTCCTTTGTGTAATTACACAAAAAAGTCAATTTTAATAGCAATGCCTTCTACTTGCCATACTTCACTTTTCGGATAGCTGCTGTCACATCGTCTTGACGCATGAAGTGCTCTCCGACCAAAAATGCATCCGCTCCTATTTTACTCAATTCGACAACTGTCTCATGATTATTGATACCACTCTCGGCTACGATGATCTTGCCGTTGGGGATCAGAGGAATAAGTTTTTCACTCAAGCCCATATCCATTTCGAAGGTTTCGAGGTTTCGGTGATTGATACCGATGATATTTGCTCCAGCAAACATTGCTTTGACCAAATCAGGCTTGTCATGGACTTCGACGAGTACTTCAAGCCCAAGATGCAAGGCATAATTGTAAAGGTCCTTGAGTTCTTTACGACTCAATGCTTTGGCGATTAACAAAACAAAATCTGCTCCATAAGCCAATGCTTCCACCAGTTGGTATTTATCAATAATAAAATCTTTTCTAAGCAATGGTACAGAGACATATCGTCGGATCATGCCTAGATACTCTTTGTCTCCTTGAAAGAAGTGAGGTTCAGTCAAGATAGAAAGTGCATCCGCACCTCCTTCAGCATACTGCTGTGCGATGAGAATCGGATCAAAATCCTCACGAATGATTCCCTTGCTTGGACTGGCTTTTTTTACCTCTGCGATGATGCGATAGGGGTTTGCTTCGGTCGAACGCAAAGCGCTTTGTACATCTTTGGGAACAAAAGGATTGAAGCTCAAAGAGCGACCTAGCCACTCTAAGGGATAATCCTTTTTCTGTTTTTCTAAATCCTCTTTGGTTTTTCTGATAATATCATCCAAAATTTTTGCCACTATACTTCCTTTTTCTATCTGTTTAAGAATACCAAAAATAGATATTTGGAGTAGGGACTTTGGTTCCAAAAAACGGGACTAAAGTCCCTGCTCCTAGATATATTTAACCTTGGTAGTTGTTTTGGTTCTATTCCTTATCTTCTGCCTACAATCACTGGCTTTTG
>QMKU01000225.1 GCA_003646525.1 Campylobacterota bacterium | reverse complement strand
ACAAAAAAACTATGTACCGTAAAGCCACCGATATTGACGGCGCTCACACCAGTTGAGCCAAGAGCCACTACCTGTCTACTCTCTTTGCGGTAGGCATCAATGATCTCATTGGTCATATAGCTTTTGCCGACACCTGCTCCTCCAGTCAGAAAGACATTGCTATGCTTCAGTGCCTCTCGAACATCTGAGATATCATTCATCGAAATCCTGCCCTGTCTATCCTTCCCTTTTGGCAGCGACTTCTGATAGGTTTTCCTTTTTGGAGTAGAGTAGAGAGCTCATCATCTCCATATCCCAGATGTAGCCAAAGCTCTGTGATCATTCCGTTTTTGCAGCGCAACTCTGCCCGTTTTCCACTTCCCTTGCCGAAACTCTCATCGACTTTAAATCGTACCTGCCGTAGTGTCACTACTTTGCCTTGGTTGCTTCTAAAAAAATGACCCAATTTCGAATCATTAACTTGTTGCACCAAGGAGATAGCCTCAGAGTAATAGACTTCAGGACTCGTACCGTAGCAAGTTCCATGCTTGATCCATTCATGGCGCTGTAGATGCGAAGCAAATCCAGGCATTACTTGTTGTAAATTATATTTTGTCTTTTTGGACAGTGCCAAGGAAGGTATACGATTCCATTGTCGATTTTTATCATACTGTTTCAAATGATTTGGCACATTACAATAGAGATTGTTTCGAGGTTGTGGCCACAATCCATGCAGAACAAAAGCGTTATCACCATAGCGATTTGTACGATTTTGCCTGCACTCCCTCTTGTACTGATGTGTCTCACAAAAAGCATTATGCCAACTCAGTGCCAGCAGTAGATCTTTTGGTTGATCTGTAGTTGGTAGAGTCTTTTTTTTGTCTGTTGGAGATTTTTTTGTTTCGCTCTTTTTTATCTTGCTCTTTTCTGTTTGTGGTATCACATTTGTATCAAAACAGCTCTTGTCAACCCAACGATTTGGCACGGGGATAGAGGGTACTGTCACATAATATTGATCACCTTGCTCTCGAAGAACACGATAAAAAACACCTTTTTTAAGTCTTTGTTGACCGCTATTTTTGCTGTGTTTCATATTGTTGAACACTTCACATGTTTGAAGTGCTCTCTTTTGTTCATTGGCATAAACCAAAGTATAAAATAAAAATGTAAGTAGTAATAGTATTCGCATAAGACTCCTTGATATCTTTTGTATTATACTTGAGTGAGTTTAAAAGATAATAAACAATATTTTTCGCTATGATGTTTCTTATGATTTTTATGGCTTTATCAATCTATCGAGATGCCTTATTGATACTAAAAGGAGAGTGATGATGAAAAAAATATTTCTGTTTATACTGTTGACCTTGAGTCTGCTTGCCAATGATGATCGTCCACCTATCGATTATGATTTTTTAAAGCTTTCTCAGACCAAATCTTTCATAAATAAAATGGTAAGTAAGTATCACTTTAAACGCAGTTATATGAACAAAATAATGGCTAATGCACGACTCGACCGTGACACACTCAATCGCTATACAGGTAAATACAAAGCAGGATCAACCGTAGGAACTTGGAGACGCTTCAAAGCACGCGTACTTGATGCCAAAACACTTCGAGAGGCTAAAAAATTTAAACAAACTCATCGTAAGATCTTGAAAAAAGTGGCAAGAGAGTATCGTGTTTCTCCAGATTATATTATCGGTTTTCTCACAGTTGAGAGTCGTCTTGGAACCTTCACTGGAGATTATCGAACACTTGACGCTCTCAGTACACTGGCTTTTCACAAGAATCGTATGCAAAAATTCTTTCGTTCTGAACTAAAACACTATTTTCTCATGTGTCGTGAACAAGGGTATGATCCTCGCAAGGTCAAAAGCTCTTTTGCTGGTGCGATAGGCTGTGTTCAGCAGATGCCATCTATCTTTCGACGCTACGGGATGGACTACAATAGGGATGGCAAAAAAGATCCATGGTGTATAGAAGATTGCATCGGTATCATCGCAAACTTTATGCACAAAAATGGCTGGAAAAATGGACGACAAGTTGCAGTACAAGCACGCTACAAAGGCAAACGGTTCAAAAAACTTAGAACAGGATACAAGCACCGATACACGCTTGCAACTCTCAAAAAATATGGTGTAACACCTGGCACTAAGTTCAAAGAGTCCAAAGCCTCACTGATCAAACTATATGATGCTAAACATGATGAGCTCTGGCTAGGTGCCAAAAACTTCAGGATACTAACACGCTACAATGCCAGCTCAAACTATGGTATGGCAATTCATAAAATCGCGCAAGCAGTTCGCTAAAATTGCTGGTTAGAAATTTAGAAATTTTGAGCTCAACTAAATCTAATGCATAATCAGGGATAATCTGACTTTAAAACTAGAACAAAGAGAGAGAAAATGGACTATATTACTGCGGATATTTGTGATGAGCATCGTGATGAAGCACAAGTACTTTCACATGACTATAAACCCTATGGAGGCATGGAGGTATGCTGTGGACCGATCGCTACAATCAGACTAAATGAAGAGAATAGTGACTTGATTACTATGCTCAGAGAGCCAGGTCTTGGGCGCATTGCTGTTGTAGATGTAGATAGAGCTTTTTATGCTGTAGTAGGGGAAAATCTGATGAAGCTTGCACGAGATAATGGCTGGATCGGTATTTTGATCAATGGATTCGTTCGAGATACTAAGATCACCAAAACAATCCCTGTAGGACTCTGGGCACTGGGAACCTGCTCACGCAAGAGTCATGACAAAAAACCAGCCCATAGAGACATTCAGCTTACCTTTGGCGGTGTCAATTTTGAAAATGGTGAATATCTCCTTGCGGATCATGATGGTATCATTGTGATCGACAGGGATATTTTAGAAAAGTAGAGAAAAATGATACATCAGCGATCTGCGTTACATCGTCTCTCAGTTATAACCGCTAGCATAGTAGCATTGATCCTCTTTTTGCTGATCTTTTACAATGAGACAGCGATAACAAAAGGGAAACCCATTATTTATATCTCCTCATCTTCCAAGGATGCAGTCATCAAGAGTTTGGATGATGCTGGATATGAGCTAAATGGGATGGATCGCTTTGTACTTAACTTTGTCACACTCCCCAAGGCAGGATGGTACAGTCCCAACACCAACGAAACAAATCGTTTCTCTTTTTTGAGAAATCTATATAAAAATTATTCAAAAACGATCCGTATCAAGGTTTTTGCAGGTGAAACAAGTAATGAAATATTCCACCGCCTTGCAAGAGATATGAAATTGAGTCAAGCAAAGCTAGAAGAATACCACAAAGAGCTTGCCCGTTTCAAAGAGGGCAATATACTCGCAGGCAGGTATTATCTAGCGCGTTTTGCTAGTGAAGAGATTGTGATGCGTCAACTTCTTGAGGACTCCTACGCTGAGATAGATTTTTTTATGAGAGAAAAGTTTGGTAGTGATTTCTCTGCTACTCAATTGCGTGAAGCACTCATCATCGCATCGATTATCCAAAGAGAGAGTAATGATGCCAAAGAGAAGCCCCATATCTCCTCAGTCATTCACAATAGACTCAAGAAAAATATGAGACTACAAATGGATGGGACACTCAACTATGGCAAATACTCCCGTACTGTAGTCACTTCCAAACGCATAAAAACCGACAAGAGTAGATACAATACCTATAAATACAAAGGTCTCATACCTGATCCGCTAGGTAGTGTTTCTATGGAGGCATT
>QMKU01000224.1 GCA_003646525.1 Campylobacterota bacterium | reverse complement strand
TGATGTTTCAGCAGTCTCGTCTGGCTCAGATAGGAGAGATGATAGGGATGATTGCCCACCAATGGCGACAACCCCTCAATATTCTTGCGACGAGTGTTGAAACAATCTTCCTGAAATATAAAATAGGCAAACTCAACAGTGAGCAGATGGGAAATTTTCGCTTGCAGTCACAGCAGCAAATACAGCAAATGTCTCAAACTATTACAGATTTTAGTAATTTTTTCAAACCAGACAAAGAAAAAGGTCACTTTGACCTCTGCCAACAACTCAAACATTCACTCACAATTGTCCAACCCATCCTCACAAAATGGGATATTCAAGTTATCTTTGATGACACACATTGCTCCACTATCTATGGATACCCCAATGAGCTAGGGCAAACAGTTATCAACATACTCACCAATGCCAAAGATGCCCTCATCATAAATGAAATCAGAGAGAAAATCATAACTATAGAGATGCACTCATCCAAGACAGAAGTGACTATTGCTATCTCTGATAATGCAGGTGGTATCCCCTCGGAGATTATCGAAAAGATATTTGACCCCTACTTTTCAACCAAAGATGAGAAAAATGGTACAGGATTAGGACTCTACATGTCCAAGATGATAATAGAAGAGCACATGAATGGTAAATTAAGTGTAGAAAATACTCCCAAGGGTGCTTCTTTTAAAATACAATTACACACTTCAGAGGGCATACTAGGTGCGACCGTGTCGCACAAGTGATGATCTGCTTGTGTGACACGGTCACACCTACAAGATCCAATAAGTTTAAAGTGTAAACTACTTATGAAGGATGCCATTTTATTAGACCAATTTTTTATATTCTGAGATTTTATATTTTCTTTTCGGCAATATTGCATGATACTTGGCTATAATATCAAAATACTATACCAATGTGATGGAAAAAATAATGAATTTAGAACAAACAGATAAAGCTTTTGTATTGTCAACTTATGCACGAAATTATACTAATTTTGTTGAGGGCATGGGTGCCACACTCTATGATGAGAATGGTCGTGATTATATTGATTTTGCTAGTGGGATCGCTGTCAATAGCGTAGGGCATGCCAATAAAATATTGACAGAAGCAATCCACGAACAGAGCAAAAAGATCATTCATATCTCAAATCTACAGGTGATCGAACCTCAGGCGAAACTGGCGGAGAAGATGGTGACACTCAGTGGTTATGATATGTCTGTTTTCTTTGGAAATTCGGGAGCAGAAGCCAATGAGGGTGCGATCAAAATCGCGAGAAAATATGGTGAAACAAAGTTCAAAAACAAACGATATAAAGTCATCACACTTGAGCACTCCTTTCATGGTAGGACGATCACGACAGTGAAAGCAACAGGACAGGATAGCTTCCATACACCAAATTTCTCTCCCTATCCAGATGGATTTAGTTATGTCAAATCGATAGCAGATATTTATACTGCTATCGATAATGAGACTGTCGCAGTACTTATCGAGTTGGTTCAGGGGGAAGGAGGCGTAGAGCCCTTTGCCAAAGCAGAGATACAGGAGCTTGCTCTTTTTTTGAAAACAGAGGAGATTTTATTGATTGTAGATGAGGTGCAGACGGGTGTCTACCGAACAGGAGAATTTCTTGCATCCAATCTTTATGAGATCGAACCAGATATCGTTACGCTGGCAAAAGGCTTAGGCGGTGGTGTACCTATCGGCGCAGTCATGACCAGTCACAAAGATATCTTTGCTCCAGGAGATCATGGGAGTACCTTTGGCGGAAACTATTTGAGCTCTGCTGCGGGATTGGCAGTGTTGGGTATTTTGTCAGAGCATTATGATACTGGTGGATTACATGAGACAATGATCTATTTTGAAGAGAAAGTCAAAGGAATTCTAGAAAAATATACTGAACTTTTTGAAAAAGAGGTAGGTTTGGGCTTGATGCGTGGGTTGCGTGCAAAGGATGCAGAGACTGTCTCTGCTATCCTAGACCGAAGTATGCAAGAGGGCGTGATAGTACTCAGGGCAGGTCGAAATACGGTTCGTTTTTTACCAAGTTTGACGATCACAAAAGGTGAGATCGATGAAGGGTTCAATCGTTTTGAAAAAGCACTTATTTCTCTTTAATCTGATCTTTTTTGCAGGGATCACTTCTATCGCTATGGCGGATGAGCTTGCAGAACTGCTCTCTCCTGAAAAACGGGATCTCTTCAAGTATCAAGAATCATATAATGACCTACAGAGTGACAAACTCAAAAAAAGTTGGGTAAATCCCGTGCGATTACAATATCGCAAAAATTATACCACTCAATTTAGAGAGAGGACAGTTGACACAACCAACTATAGTGTGGTTGTTGACCAGCCTATTTTCAAATCAGGTGGTATCTTCTATTCGATCAAATATGCTGATGCACTTAGAGGGGCAACAGCAGCAGAGATCAAGTTGCGCAAGCGAGAGATGATAGGTATGGTAGTTAGGATACTTTTTGAGTTCAAAAAGATACGACTACAGCAACAAAAGATGGGGCTTTTGATCAAAAATGATGAGATTGATATCAAACTCAAAAGTGATAGTTTTGAGGCAGGAATACTTGATAGCTCCTTCCTAGATCAGGCGATCATCAAGCGCAATGGGGATGAGACTGAGTCGCTAGCACTGGAGCTACAGCTCGAAAAATTGAAAAATGATTTTGCCTTTTTGAGTGATAAAAATCCTGATAAGCTCCCACTCCCTATGCTGAAGCTTATCAGTGAAAAAGAGTACAAGAGTGAACACCTTGTACTACGAAGTGATACACTACATGCCCGAGAAAAGCAATATCTATCCAAGATGACTTGGTCACAGTATCTGCCTGAGGTTTCAGTGCAGGGACAGTATATCAAAGGGGATCTCAATCCACTCTTTGCAAACCCCTCACTTCGTGATGAATATACAAACTACAGTGTGACGGTTAGCATGCCACTCAATATTAATTCTTTGACGGATGTTGAGGCGGCTCAAATCGCTTATATGGAAGCAGCGACACAAGTGATCGACCAAGAGAAGCGTGTTGACCTAGAGTACAAAACGATTCTCAACAATCTACGCATTATCAATAAAAAGATTGCACTCGATCATAAAGATGAAAAGCTCTATGAGAGACTCTATCTGGTGATTAAAAACCTCGAAGCGGCTGGAGAAAAAACGAGCTATGAGACCAAATTGATGCACAACTCTCTTGAGACTAAAAAATTGGATCAGCAGATTCACAAAATAGACAAGCAGCTACAGCTGCTTTCGCTCTATATAAAGGTAAGTGATGTATTTTAGTGAGTATATGGATGCGTGGCTTTATGGCAAGGAAGGCTACTATAAAAACTTTAAAACCATAGGAAAAGAGGGTGATTTTTATACGGCGGTAAGTGCTTCTCCTTTTTTTGGTGCGAGCATTGCCAATTATCTCTGGCAAGAGATAGAAAAAGGATCTATTCCTAGAGATACTTTGCTGTTGGAGATCGGTGCGCATCAGGGGCATCTCCTAGGAGATATGATCCAGTGGCTATACACTTGTGACCCCACGCTGATGGGGACGATGCGTTTTGCTATTGTAGAGCGGCAGCCTGAAGTGCAAGAGGCACAAAAGAGCTATTTTTCTGAGCGTTTTGGGAATGATGTGACGATCGAATACTACAATGCTTTGGATCTATTGAAAGAGCCTTATGCCTTTGTGGTGGCAAATGAGATACTTGATGCATTTCC
>QMKU01000223.1 GCA_003646525.1 Campylobacterota bacterium | reverse complement strand
AGACCATAATCTAACTTTTGTTATCCTACACAAAATTAATCTTATATATTATAAGGGTTCCTAACCATGCCAAATAACAACATACTCAAATACGAATCAAAAATCTGGAATACCGCTGACTTGCTTAGGAGTTCAGGGTTTAAGGAGAGTGATTTTCCTAAATTTATGATGCCTTTTTTTGCTCTAGCTATGGTGGAGAGTCGGTTTATACGGATGGCAGAGGAGCTTCGTGCTGAGGTGGGGGATGATTTGCCTACTGAAGATTTCATAGAACTCATCAAAGATAGTGACCAAGGGTACAATATCTATCTGTTTGAGCATCAAAAAACACTCAAAGATATTTGCAAAAATGACAAAAGTTTCGAGATAGATTTCGATGCTTATCTAGGTGGATTTGATAGTGAGACCAAAGACCTACTAGGGGTAGATAGAGCAGAGGGCGATAAGTTTCTCGATATCTATGGTGTAGTGCGTCAGCTCAAAGCCAAAAAGGTATTCTACTCCTATGTCAAAGAGTGGAGCGAGGTGGATTTGAAGCCCTTTAATAACTCAGAGATTACCACACTTGAAGAGCATATAAAGCGAAAGTGGGCAGATATATCGGCAGAGACAGCAGGAGAGCAGTACACTCCTGATGATGTCATTGCCCTCATCTCCGAGATTGTAGCGAGCAAGGTAGAAGATAGTGGAGAGTTCCTAAAGATATATGACTCTACCTGTGGTGGTGGAAATATGCTCTATGGTGTAGAGGATCGCATCAATGAAAAGCTCCAACGACCTACGGCTACTTATGGGCAGGATTGGAATGATGCGTTGTTCGCATTGGCAAAGATAGAGAGCCGTTTTCGTCAAGACTCACATATAGAGTATGGCAATACCCTCACGGATGACAAGCACCCCTTTGAGGAGTTTGATGTCGTGGTTGCCAATCCTCCTTATGGTGTGGATTGGAAAGGCTACAAGAGTGACATACTCAATGACAAGACAGGACGATTTCACGATACGCCTGCTGTGAGTGATGGTCAGCTACTCTTTATGCAACATCTCATCTCCAAGATGGATTTGGGAGGTATGGGTGTGGTCGTCCACAATGGCTCATCGCTCTTCTCTGGTGACGCAGGGAGTGGTGAGAGCAACATACGCAAATGGATGTTTGACCAAGATATAGTCGAGGCTATCATACAGCTACCTACCGATGAGTTCTTCAACACTGGTATCTTCACCTACCTGTGGGTACTCAACAAAAACAAAAAACACCCCAACAGAGTGATGCTCGTCAACGCTAGTGATAAGTGTATCCCTATGAAGAAAAACAAGGGTAAAAAACGCAAAGAGATAGATGAGCCAAATCGTAGAGAGATAGTCCAAACGCTCAATGCGTTCAAAGAAAATGAGTATGCAAAGATATTTGATAAGGAGTTTTTTTACTTCAACAAACAAGCCGTGCAACTGACAAATCTAGACTATAAAGGTAAGACCCTAGAGAGTATGCTCAAAGGTAAGAAATCTCTCAAGATTCCATATGAGCAGTTGCTACTAGGTAATACTCTTCTCCTAGATGTTATGGAGATAGGAGCTTCTGACGACAGAGATCTCAAGAGCTATCACAATGAATATATCAAGCCTATGATAAAGGATATAGACTACAAAGAGAGTGATTTGACGGTGCATTGTGGTGATGTGGTATATTGGTACGATAGAGAGAAAGAGAGTATCATCGAAACCGATGGCAAAAAAGAGATAGAGCTAGGCTGTGGCAAGATGCTCATCAAAAGCTCTTACAAGAAAGCAACCAAAACTAAAGAGGAGTCTATAGGCATAAGCTTTGAACTCACAGCTGACTATGCGAAAGACTACGAGATAGTACCATACAACAAAGACGAAAAGAAGAACAAAAAAAACATAGATGCCTTTATGGAAAAGTATCTCACCAAGCCTTTTGTTTACCTCGACAACACTGTAGGAGTAGAGATAAACTTCAACAAGGTCTTTTATGTGCCTGAGAAGTTACGACCACTAGAGAGCATCGTCAATGACCTAGCAGATATAGAGAAGCAACTCAAAGAGCTTGAGGGTGAGTTGGGGTTATGATGTTTGAACGGTATGAGAGTTATAGAAAGAGTGGTATTGAGTGGTTGGGGGATATTCCTAGTGAGTGGGAAATTTACAAATTAAAATATGTTGTAAAAAAAATTGGAGATATTGATCATTATATGCCAGCTTCAGTTTCCATTGGAAAACCATATATGATGACTAGAGATATGTTTGAAAAAGCTAGTTTAATAAATTTTTCAGGCTGTAAGCAAGTATCAGAAGAAGATTTTTTGAGATTATCGAGAAAAATAAAGCCAGTTCTTGGGGATTTAATATTTGCAAGATATGCGACCATAGGAACGGTATGCTATGTCGATATAGAGAAAGACTTTCTTGTTTCTTATGCTTGTGTAACAATAAAACCTAATCATCAAAAAATTGTTGGGAAATATCTTTTTTATTTTTTCAAATCAAATTTCTTTTTAAAAGAAATAAAAAATTATGTCAATTCTAATACACAAGACAATATTGGTCTTGATTCACTTTATCGAACGAGACTAATCGTTCTACCATATGAGGAACAACTGAAGATTGTAAATTATCTTGATATTAAAACTCAAACCATAAACAAAGAGGTCACACTCCTAGAGCAAAAAACAGCCAAATACAAAGAACTCAAACAGACCCTCATCAATGAAACTGTACTAAGAGGGCTAGATAGAGCCGTGAAGCTCAAAGAGAGTGAGATTGAGTGGATTGGGGAGATTCCTGAGGGGTGGGAGGTTAAGAGGTTGAAAGATTTAGGAAAAACAGAAACAAGTAGCGTAGATAAAAAGATTAGAGATGGCGAAGATATTGTAAAAATTGTAAATTATATTGATGTTTATAACAATGGGAATAGAGAATTATATAACTCTGATAATTATATGCTCGTAAGTGCCAATTCTCTACAAAAAAGAACAAAGCATTTAAAAAAAGGAGATATGCTATTCACTCCTACTTCTGAAACCATTGAAGATATAGGTATTTCGGCTATAGTTTTGCAAGATTTAGAAAATACCCTTTATAGCTATCATCTTTTACGATTAAATTTTTATATAGTCATTGATAACAAATTTAAAAAATATCTATTTAATAATCAGTATGTACAATCTTATTTTTCCAAATCTGCAAAAAGCAGTACGAGAAAAATATTAGGGCTTACTGTTTTTGATAATTTGAGAGTAGCAATTCCTCCTAAACGAGAACAAACCCAAATTGCCAATTACCTAGATGAAAAAACCCAAAAGATAGACAACATCATAGAGACTATTCAAACCAAGATAGCCCTCCTCAAAGAGTTTAGAAAAACCCTCATCAATGATGTGGTGACAGGTAGGGTGAAGGTAGCATGATGAAAAGTAATTTGATCATATACAAAAATAATACCTTAGGGGCAGGCGTTGAATATGCACTAAGATTATGCTATACGACTAATAAAAAAAGGTTAAGGAAACTCAAAATAATAATAAAGGAACCTTCGTAAGCTTAGGGTGAAGACACAAACTGCAATGCCAATGAAGCAGGATTATTTTTGCTCTATTTTCTATTTCTACCAAATTTTACTAAAATCAAAATCAAAACTACACTTTTCTAACTCAAACAAGAGACTATCTTCATAAGCATCACAAAGTTTGATATATTTTCCATCTTTT
>QMKU01000222.1 GCA_003646525.1 Campylobacterota bacterium | reverse complement strand
TCGATCACTTTAAAAATGTCAATGATACTTATGGTCATGATATAGGAGATATTGTCCTCAAGGCTGTTACGCAAGCAGCTAATGAACAAAAGCGTCCCAATGATGTTTTTGGGCGTATCGGGGGTGAAGAATTTGCTATGTTTATGCCTCAGATTGTTGCCAAGGATGCAGAGATATTGGCAAATAAAATCTGTAAAAGTATCAGTCAGCTTGTCATAAAAGGAGATAGAGAATCTATCACCGTAACGATCAGCATAGGGGTCACCTCTGATGCCAATCGTGATTTGACACTTTCTGAACTTATGAAGTCAAGCGATGACGCACTCTATGAAGCTAAAGATACAGGAAGAAACCGCGTAGTAGCCAGAGAGGCACTCCCTCACTAGTATGAGGCTAGAGTTAATTTTATATATAAAAAGGAAATATAATGGCATATAACAAACCAACACTTAAGGCACAATATGAAAATTTTATAGGTGGAGAGTGGAGAGCTCCTATAGATCGAAATTACTTTGAAGCAACTTCACCTATTGACAATAAACCCATGACAAGAGTAGCTAAGTCAAATAAAAAAGATGTAAAAGTAGCTATTGATGCAGCTTGGAAAGGTTTTGAGACTTGGGGCAAAACCTCAGTAACCCAAAGAAGTGCTGTGCTCAATAAAATAGCAGATGTGATGGAGACAAATTTAGAAATGTTAGCCATAGCAGAGTCTTGGAATAATGGTAAAGCGATACGAGAAGCCATCAGCGTAGATTTGCCACTTGCTATTGACCATTTTCGTTATTTTGCAGGAGTTATCCGTTCGGAATCTGGCACAGTGAGTGATCTCGATGGCAGTACAGTCTCTCAGGAGATTTATGAGCCACTCGGTGTGGTAGGTCAGATTCTTCCTTGGAATTTCCCTCTATTGATGGCTGCATGGAAGATAGCGCCTGCCATTGCTGCTGGTAACTGTGTAGTGCTTAAACCTGCTGAGCAAACTCCTGTCTCTATCTTACTGATGATGGAAGCTATATCTAGTATTCTGCCTGCTGGAGTGATAAACATTGTCAATGGATATGGCTCAGAGTGTGGTAAACCATTGGCTTTGAGTAAAGAGATCAGGAAAATAGGATTTACGGGCGAAACTACAACAGGTAAACTTATTATGCAATATGCCTCTGAAAACATTATCCCTGCGACGCTGGAACTTGGTGGTAAATCTCCCAATATATTTATGGAGAGTATCATGGATGAAGATGATGCTTTCTTCGATAAAGCGATCGAGGGGTTGGTACTCTTCGCATTTAATCAAGGTGAAGTATGCACCTCTCCTTCTCGTGCATTGATTCAAGAGAGTATCTATGAGCCATTCATGAAACGCGTACTAGAACGCGTAGCTGCTATCAAAATGGGTGATCCTCTCGATATTTCAACGATGATGGGAGCACAAGCATCGGTAGAGCAATATAAGAAGATTCTAAATTACATCTCCATAGGCAAAGACGAAGGTGCTGAACTGTTGGCAGGTGGCGGTAAATTTGAGTGTGATGCCTATCCTGATGGATGCTTTATCCAGCCTACGATCTTCAAGGGTCACAACAAAATGCGAATCTTTCAAGAGGATATTTTTGGTCCTGTACTCTCTGTGGCGACATTTGAAGATATAGACGAAGCATTAGAAATAGCCAATGACACACTTTATGGCTTGGGTGCTGGTGTATGGACTAGAGATGTACATGAGATGCAAAAGCTTACACGAGGCATAGAGGCTGGTCGTATCTGGGCAAACTGTTACCATGTGTATCCAGCACATGCTTCTTTTGGTGGGCACAAACTCTCAGGTATTGGCAGAGAAAGACATGTCATGATGCTAAGTAATTACCGTCGTACAAAAAATATATTGACTTCTTATAGCGAAAGTGCCTTAGGGTTATTTTAGAAATAGAGTGAATTTTTTTCATTCGACTTTCATATTCACAGTATATCAGGTTGTAATCCATGAAAAATCTTCACAATGCTCTCCTTCTCAAGCAACTCTACCAACTCAAACAATTGGGATATCGATATACAGATACTGCTCCTTCACAATACAAGGTATCTGAGCTACAACTTCCCTCATCTATAGAGGCACTTGAGAAGCAAGCATCAGACTGTCACCTTTGCGAACTAAGTAAATCTCGTCACCATGTTGTTTTCGGGGAAGGAAATGAAGAGGCTGAAATACTCTTCGTGGGAGAAGGTCCAGGTGTCATAGAAGATGATACGGGACACCCATTTGTTGGTAGAGCAGGTGAAGTTTTGACCAATATGATCGAAAAAGTATTACTCATTTCACGCAGTGAAGTCTACATCTCCAATATCGTCAAATGTCATCCACCAAACAACCGTGCACCCACTGCGACAGAAGCACACACATGCTTACCCTATCTACTCAAGCAGATCGACTATATCAAGCCCAAAATTGTAGTGACTCTAGGTAATACGGCATATCACTATCTCACGGGTGATGAGAGCAAAATTACGCAGATTAGAGGTACGCTACAAAAGCGTGGTGATTATACGATCATACCTACTTTTCATCCGAGCTATCTGCTCAGAAATCCTTCAGCAAAACAAGAAGCATTTATCGATATGAAGCTAATAAAGAGTTTGATGAAGGCATAAGAAGACTAAGGTGTGTAACTAAAATCACTACAAAAGTTAAATATTTCACTAGCTCCCATCCGTCCTCGGTGGTAGCCCCAACCTACGATATAATCACTCAAACACACCACTATTTCAAGTAAAAACAAGCTATAATCCACCCGTACCCTTTTCGGTAAATGGGGTAGTGTTCTTCTTTTTATATTGAGTGGGTGGGCTTGAAGCTACGATGTTTTTAGCATAGGCAGGGTTATCTCAGTTGAAAGGGTACAATATGGAAATTTATTTTTCAGTATTGGCACTTGTAGTTTCTTTAGTGAAAGTCACTTTAATGTGGTTAAATTATAGAGATTGCAAGAAGCAAAAGAACACAGACTAAGACAAAATAGTCTCACAAGGTCTTGAGAAGTAGGATTCTCAAGGCTTCTGTGTACCCTTTCCATAATTGTACACAATAAACTTTAAACCAAAATAAAAGCAAAACAGAAGTGTGAGTCTAAAAAAGGAGAAGAGATGTTTCGCTATATCTTTATGATATTTATATTCTCTTTTTTTAGCTTTGCAAACATCCCAACCCCTCAGCCCAATAACCATCCACCAGTTTTAACACCATAGCAAATATCAAGTCAGAGATTGGTCAAGAGTATGGCTATGATGTCAATGCGACAGATGGAGTACATAATATAATTATCCGTGTTATGGCTGTGGAACGAGTGAAGTTAAATATTTAGGAGCAGGGACTTTAGTCCCATCAGACGGGACTAAAGTCCCTGCTTCGAGTATATATTAAAATTGGAGCCCCTAAAGCTCTGCTTGCTTACAACAATTTTTGATCGTGTCCACAATTGAAGGATCTTCTAGTGTCGAAGTATCCTGAGTGATCTCTTCACCTTTGGCAAGTGCTCTGAGGATTCGTCTCATAATTTTTCCTGATCTTGTTTTTGGTAAGTCAGGCACAAATATCATCGAGTCACATAGTGCGATGGCACCGATCTCTTTTTTGATGATCGCATTAATCTCCTGTACCATCTCTATCTCTTCACCTATCGTATCTTCACCTTTGAGTACGACATAAGCGAAAATACCTTCACCTTTGATAGGGTGTGG
>QMKU01000221.1 GCA_003646525.1 Campylobacterota bacterium | reverse complement strand
CAGATAGCTGTCATCCGGTGTAAGATACGAAGCAAGGCTGCCGGGTGAAGTAATAACACCGGACCAGTTACCCATGTTATCAGGATCGTCTGAAGAACGAACCTCAAAGCAAACAGAAGTTCCGGATGGTGTTATTGCACTCCAGTCAATACTGCCCCAGTTAACATCATACACATAGAGTATTGATGACTCAAGCTGTGCTTCACCGGTGGTGTAGTCGCCCGAGCCAAAGTTCCACCATGCGGCTCTGTTGAGACCACGATAGCAAGAGTAGTCGTAGCTGACGACGACATCACACCTTCCATCCTGATTGATATCTGCAGTGTAGTACCTGCTCCCTAAACTGTCCGAAAATACAGTATGAGGAATCCACTCTCCGGCGATAGGATTGATACTTTCAAGCCATACAGTGTGATTAATAGGATATCCATCGGATCCAATGACTATTAAATCTAGCTTTCCGTCATTATTTGCGTCTTCAGGAAAAATTTCCCTAACGGCCTGAACATCAACTGGTATTACAAATGTATTCCATATTTCTGGATTGCCTGTATTTCTGAACCACAAAACCTCAGATGAAAAGAAATGAGGAAGCGTTACCATGTCCTCTAAGCCGTCCCCGTCAATATCAGCGAAGGATACGGTTCTAAGATCTCCTTCAGACTCATACTCTATTCCATGGAATTCCCACAAATCATTTCCCTGATTAACAAACAGGTACACGGAATCGGAAAATGAACCGCAAGCTATGTCATAGTCTCCGTCATTGTCACAATCGGCCACATCAAGTGAAGTCATACCGTGCGCCATTGAAACCTCTGATACCACATGTTTCACCCATGTCAGACCGCCGTTCTGATTCTCCCACCAGGAAATGCTCTTGCTGCCACTGTGCGTATAAATACCCGCCAGATCAAGATCCCCGTCCCCGTCGAAGTCAATGGAGAAAACACGATCAGGTTGATTTTCTGAACAAATCTCATGCAGCTCCCACTGGGTTCCGTAGTCGTTAAGCCGTTCAAACCAGTAGAATCCATTGTTCGGGTAATAATCTACAGAGGCAAACACATCAATGTCAGAGTCCATGTCGATGTATCCCGTTGCAATATCCTTTATGCCCTCTGTGTCGGCAAAATCTCTTTCACCCCACTGGATACCTCCGGAAACATTGTGGTACCACTTGGTGCCGTTGTTTTCATCTGTTACAAACACATCGGGATAATCGTCATTGTCCATCATACAGGGTTTGGACCATTTGAGATCCACGAACATCCTTATCAGGTCGTAAGCCGCTGTTCTTTCAAGAAGAAGGTTTCCCGCGTCCCCAGCCCAGTTAACAAGTGTTGATGAAAGAAAACGATCCCCCCAGTCTGTAACAGGGCCCTGAACACCGGGACCACCGGACCAGTCATACTGTATACCCGTATCTGCCAGTGCAGAACAGGCTATTACAGCTACCACAGCAGCAATCAGACGCATTATACCCCCCCCCTATCAATTAAAGTTTAAACAACTCAACAAACATCACCATTTATACAAGCAACATCCGTTCCTGTCAAATATTATCTTATTGCAAATAATCGTATTCTGTATCGGTACATCTCCCGGAGAATATTACACATATATTTACATGACTTCACTGAATTCAGCAACCTCAGTTGTATATACCCCTCTATGGGCTCCAATGTTTCAATTCAGAGCAATGCCTGTGCTCTCCCGCCCGAAATCAGTCTCCAACAACAGTGAACTGCTCTGTAAAGGTTTCGCCGGCTGTTTCCATCCGACAGAAGTAGAATTGGTGTCGCCACCTTCTTCATTTTCAAACACATCTGGAAGAACACTTCCTTCTCACCCTGTCACAAAAGGTTGTTTTCAGCATTACAACCCCTGATAGTTGCAGCAATCCAGTTGAGTGCTGGTTTAACAGCAGGCCATCCTGCGTTCTTAAGGTGTTTGTGCACAGCTTGCTGCGATATTCGCTCGGGTTCCCACATTAATGCAATCTTTAGCTGTGTCAGATTTTGAAGAGAAAGGCAAACAGCCTTTGCCTGAGGTCTGGTCCAGTGCCGGATAAGGGCGTCAATTACCCCGAGCATAGCTGTAATCCCCGGGTCTGATGGCCCGAAACCGGATACACTCATGCCTGGTAATTGATTTCGAATTTTGTCCAGGCGTTTGCCGGACAGTTCGTATGCTTTCCCACCGCCGGCCGAAGACTCACCGTGAGGGAAGAAATCAATTGAACCGAATCCGATTGCAATCGAAGAATTCAACCGAATTCCAAATGTATCATAACTTTGAATGATTAGCGACGCCCGGAAGTATAAGGCTGCACGGGCTGCAGCGGTGATATCACTCACAACGAAAAGGTGGGCTTTAAACCATACATAACAACAATGTATAAAGAAATGTGGTAGATGACACTGAACCATTCAGGTTGTAGTATTGTGATATGAGAGAATCAAAACACTTTACTGATATGCTGGTAGAGAGAGGAATCAAGAAGGAATGGGCAAAGTTGGCCCTGGATTCTCCCGATAGAATAGAAAAGAAAGGTGATGGCACCAGGCATTTAATAAAATGTATCCCGGAATTTGGGAACCGTTGGTTAAGGGTGATTGTAAATACTGCTACCGTGCCGGAAACGTTAATAACAGCTTTTTTTGACAGGAGAGTGAGGTGATACAATGAGAATAAGGGTCAACAAAGAAAGTAATTCTTTGTATTTTCGACTTGATGAAAACAGGATTGTAGAATCCGAAGAAATCCGCCCTGGTGTTGTTCTGGACTTCGACGAGAATGATAAAGTGATCGGCATAGAGTTTCTCAACATATCCAGCCGGGCAACTGAAGAAGAACTCTCCAACCTTCAATTTCTAACTTCATAATCAACAACAACTTCAAAAATAAATACAGTAAGAACCGCGAGCTTCGTTACCGATAAGCAGGTTTACACTGTCTATTGAATTGAAGCGTTGGGCAATTACAAAACATATTCTTTGACCCCGGCGAATACCTCATCGCCTGGGATGGCTTTCACTTTGCCTGATCGCAATTCAGAAAGACGATGTTTTGCGGTATTAATCCAAGTCTTGTCAATCTCCGGGGAGGGGGCATAGAGAAAACGAAGAAGGCGATCTATTATTATGGCTCTTTCCTCTGCAGGCAGAGATTCTGCTTCCTTTAGTATTTCTTTAGCGCCCAACATAATTGCCTTCTTTAGAACTCTGATGCACCATACCAGTAGATTGATATTATGGCAATGGCTTTGACTGTCTGGCGGAATCTGAACCGGTATTCTCCCGAGTAAAAGCAGGGATATCCGAATTCCCGCACTCCTTCAGGCTGATTCATCCAGATAAAAAAAGGAAATTCCAATTGTCGGTACTTGCAGCAATTGCTCCATCTTTCGGCATACAACAAAGAGCGGTGATAAATGCCTGACACGACCATACCGCACATATTCCGAGCAAATGATATTGAACCTCGACCCTGTGATACCATTCAATAAAATGTATTGAAACTCTCAGAGACAGCAAAGAAAGAGGAGGAAAACAAGAATGTCCAGAGCCACTGAATGAACTTGTCACAAACGCCTGGGTGTGGGCTTATGCGGTGCTTGTGCAGTTTATTCAGGGCGATTGATCTGTATATCGCCGTTAACGGCTTGAGCAACCACCCTGTTCTCCCCTGTTCCGTCCGTCGCGATACTGTTTTCGTATTCTAGGCCGTTAAGAGACAAGTCTCCGTTCACAGTTTCCGCGCTGATTT
>QMKU01000220.1 GCA_003646525.1 Campylobacterota bacterium | reverse complement strand
TTCACTTAGTTCTATTTTATATTTTAATGGTCTCATTTTAGTTACCTTATTTTTTTTAATTGTGATTATACACTTTTTTGAGATGAAATGGTTTTATTGGTTAGTTGGTTTTAGTTGTACTAGAGTGGTATAAAAAGTCTGCATCTTTTGGGTATGAAGATGCCAAGGAGAGGGTTGGGTTTGTGGAGGAGTGGATGAGGAAGAATGAAAGTAAAAACTCTAAGTCTATAGAGTAGTAACCCTCTTTTTTTTAAGTCCTCTTCAAGCTCATAGAGTCTCCCAAAATTTCTCATAATCTTTATAAAGTTTATGAGAGAAACTGGCATCCTTCATATCTAACAAAAGGCAGCTTACATCGTTGTAGGTGCGACCATATCGCACAAGTGATGATTTGCTCGTGTGACACGGTCACACCTACGAACTCCAATAAGCTTAAAATGTAAACTATTTATGAAGGATGCCCCTTTTTAAATGATATAGGCAATCTCTGCCTGTGAGCCCAATCTCATTGGTGGTCCCCAAAATCCAATACCGCTATTGACATAGATTTTGCCTCCATAGGGGAGAGTATGTAGACCTTTGACGAAGGGTTGCTGTAGGCTGACAAGATAGTTGAAGGGCCATATCTGACCACCATGGGTATGTCCACTGAGTATTAGGTCAGGCTTGTAACTGTCAAGATATTCGATAGACTTGGGTTGATGTGTCAACAAGATGGTTGGGTATTGTTTGTTTATATCTCTAAAAGCTTTGGCATTGTTTGGTTCCAATAGTTTGACACGATAGCCAAAAAGATCCGTAAGTCCTGCGATATTGACCTTCAGATCATCCAAGACAACGGCTTGGTTGAGAAGGAGTGTAAAAGGGGTTTCCTTACGAATAAAGTCGATGATCTCTAGAGGCTTATGGAAATATTCATGATTCCCCAAAATCATATAGATACCGTGGGTCGCGTGAATATGATTGAGTTCCAGAATGGCTTCACGAATGGAGTCAATGTCCGTATCGATGAGGTCTCCAGTGATCACAACGATATCTGCCTTGAGGGAGTTGATCTTTTGTACGGATTTTTGGACAAAAGATCTATCTATCAATCCTCCGATATGAAGATCACTGATTTGAACGATAGAAAAATCGAAAAGATCCGCCTTGACAGTGTTGATCACTGGCTCTCTCTTTCCTCCATAAACTCCAGCAGTGACATATGCTGTCGAGAGACCCATCAGGAGACCATCACCACTCTTTTTGATAAATCTTCGCTTGGAGTGGTCGATGCCCCTGAGACTTTTGTGAAAAAGCTCGATCACTTCATGGACGATCAGATAGAGCAATAGGACGAAGGTCACACTAATGGATAGAGAAAAGAGATAATAAAACGAATTGCTAGTGAGAGTGGTATATCGAGCAAGTACATAGAGTATATTGAAAAGATAATTGATCCAAACGAGTAGCATAAGTCTCTTTTGGATAGAAGGAGATATCAGCAACTTTTTGATCACTCTAGAGCAAAAAAGATAATGTACAGCAAAGAGCAGTAGAAAAAAAAGTGCAAAAAAGAGTGGCATAGAGATCATAAAACACCCGAGTAGTTAATAGATTCAATCCTTTTCATACCTCAATGTTACCTAAATTATATTAAAAAATGTATAACTGTTTACAAATCATTAATTTCTATGGTTTTTAGTGCTACAATATGCTCTATAAAACTAAAAAACAAGGAAACACAATGATAAAAAATTTCATACTTCCGGTGGCAGCTGTAGTGACAATGGGTACATTCGCAGCGGCAGAAAGTTATCCTGCTGAGGGACCACGGTCTCATAGTGCAATGTATGGTTCTGATTCAAGTTCGGCATATGCTGATGGGGCTTATGTAGGTTTTGGGTACTCATATATGAGTATTGATACGGAAATGCAACAAAATAGAGATCTATTTGATTTTGATTTTACAGGGAACGCAATCACCTTTCTCGGTGGATATAGCTTCAATAACTATTTGGCACTAGAGGGTAGATATTCCATGACAATGGGTGACTTATCTCTCGATGCTAGTTCCCAAGGTGTCAATAATGGAGTAGATTTTGATGGTGATATGCAAAATATAGCTCTCTATCTAAAGCCTATGTATTCAACGCCTAAACTTGCTATCTATGGCTTGTTAGGATATGGACAGTTTGAGATGGATATTGATGGTTTCAACGAAGTTCTCTCAGAGAGTGCTCTACAGTGGGGACTTGGTATGAGCTTTAACGGCGGTGAACATTTAAATATTTATATAGACTACATAAGACTCTATAGCGAAGATGATAATAGTTTGTTCGAAGATTATAGTTCAAATTTAACAGTTGACACATTTAATGCTGGATTGACTTATAAATTTTAAAAGCTTATGATAAAAAAGGAGGGATTTAATTGATGCGTATTATTTTGATCGTGCTACTGACAATCTCTTCTTGGGCTCTACCTATAACGGAAAAATATCCTAGCTACAATTATGTCTTTGAAGAGTTTGATATTACTGATGAGTATATTTACAATGACTCTTTTGCTCTGTTTGTCAAGAAAAATGAAAAACGCTATCAAAGATTCTATAAAAATTCACTCAAAAGAGGGGGGCATTTGATCCCCACTTTCAAAAGTATGTTGATACAGGATGGACTCTCAGATCTTTTCGTCTATATGTCGATGATCGAATCTGGATTTAGTACGGATTGCGTCTCTTCCAAGAGTGCTGTGGGGATTTGGCAATTCATGAAAGCGACTGCAGAGCAATATAATCTGAGTGTCAATTCTGACTTTGATGAGCGACTTGACCCTATTTTGGCTACAAGCGCAGCGATGAACTATATGCATAAGCTCTATAAAGATTTTGGCAAATGGTATTTGGTGGCGATGGCATACAACTGTGGTGAAGGCAGACTCAAGAGAGGCATCAAGGAAGCTGGAACAGATGATATCTCTGTGCTCATGCGAACGGATGCGAGTTATATTCCTGACGAGACACGCACCTATATCAAGAAAATATTGATGGTAGCGATGATCGGAGAAAATGTCTCCCTCGGACTTGAAAAGATGGGAGATGCTATCACCCAACTCTATGGTGATGATGTAGTTCAAGTCGAAGTAGACCCTGGTGAGAGTCTGGATAAGATTGCAGAGATCATCCATATGAAGCCAAAAGATCTATTGAAACTCAATCACCACTTCAAGGATGGTGTCGTTCCAGTAAAGCTACCTTCTTATAAGATGAATATTCCAAATATCAAAGTAGTTGATTTTTATGCTATTTATACCCTACAAAAAGAACTCCAAAAATATTCAAAAACACACTATCTCTCACATATTGTAAGGGCTGGTGAAAATTTAAATCAGATCGCCAATACTTATCATACTACGGTAGATGAAATAACGCTCTACAATCCAGTCAAAAAGAAAAAGATCAGAAAGGGACAAGTGTTGGTTATTCCTGTGACACAAAAAGTATTTAAAAAGTTTTCTGAAAAGAATAGTTGATAATTCAATGACGCAAAAAGTTATTTTCTTGTTCTTAATTGGAATCTTAATAGTCGGTTTTGGTGGTTGCACATCCAAAAAATATAAAAATTCTCCTGCGACGATGCGCATTTATAAGATACGAGGAAAGACATACTATCCTAGCTATGTTCGTATAGGTCAAAAGATGAGAGGTGTCTCTAGTTGGTATGGTCCCAAATTTCATGGGAAAATGACTAGTAGTGGAGAGAGATATAATATGAATGCACGAACAGCTGCACACAAGACTTGGCCTATGAATACGATG
>QMKU01000219.1 GCA_003646525.1 Campylobacterota bacterium | reverse complement strand
GATTGGCAAATCAAAGTGGATCGATGATGTGAGCGGACGCTATATCGTGCATATGAAAAATTCTTTTCCTCGATCTTTGACTTTGTCAGGGACACGCATTGTTATAGATTGTGCGAATGGTGCTGGTTATATGGTGGCACCTACTATTTTAAATGAATTGGGTGCGGATGTAGTGGTCTTGGGGGATAAGCCAAATGGCTTCAATATCAATGAGGGCTGTGGGGCTATGTGCCCAGAGTATGCGGCAAAAGCCGTACGCGATTATCGTGCTGATATTGGTTTGGCACTAGATGGAGATGCCGATCGTCTAGTGTTGATAGATGAAGAGGGCAAAACTATTGATGGAGATAAGTTGATGGCGGTCTTGGCTCTACATCTCAAAGAGGAAGGCACACTCAGTGGAGATGGAGTGGTTGCTACCGTGATGAGCAACAAGGGGCTAAGTGAGTATCTGGAGATGCATGATTTAAAGCTCTATCGTAGCGGCGTAGGAGATAAAAATGTGGTAGAGCTCATGCAAGAGAAGGGGATCAATTTTGGGGGAGAACAGAGTGGGCATATCATCTTCAGTGACTATGCAAAAACAGGGGATGGTATCTCAAGTGCACTGCAAGCACTGGCATTATTGATCAAGACAGGTAAGAAGGCAAGTGAAGTTTTCAATCCTTATACCTCTTATCCTCAAAAACTGGTCAATATCCTCATCAGTGAAAAGCGTGATTTTGATACGATTGAGGGACTTGAGGATCTCAAAGACGAAGTGGAATCTGCTGGCATGCGACAACTTTTCCGCTACTCAGGGACAGAAAACAAGATGCGTATTTTACTTGAAGGTAAAGATGAAGCTGTATTGGATCAAATGATGGAAAAATGTGTCAGTTTCTTCAAGAGAGAATTGCTGTAATGCTTAGGGTAGTTAGCATTTTTTTGCTGGTCGCGATCGGCACTTGGATCATCGACCAGAACATCAAAACACTTTTTGTGCATGGCTATTTTTGGGATAGTGAGTGTATCTCACTAGAACTACACTACAATAAAGGAGTTGCTTTTTCTATGTTGGCATCTCTTGGTCCTTATCTAAAGTGGATACAGATTGTATTGATTGCTGGGATCATAGCCTACATCCTATATGAGGGCTATCTAAAAAAGTACGCCTTTCCTCTTGGGTTACTCATCGGTGCGGCAGTGAGTAATCTGTATGATCGGTTTGTTCATGAAGGTGTGGTGGATTATGTTGCGTGGCATTGTGGATTTGACTTTGCTATTTTTAACTATGCCGATGTGATGATCGATATTTCGATCGTTTGGATACTGCTTCACACTTATTTGGTCAAAGAAAAAATAGAATAAATATGATGACAAGAGTACTTCTCATTTTTTTTCTGACCAGTCTGTTGTCGTGGAGTGGTGCTACTGTCACAGATATTACCCCTTATGATATAGATGCGCAGCACTATATGAAGATCAGAATTCTTGACCAGAGAGTACTCTCATATCCCAACATAAATGGTCATCACTTTAGTGAAATCTCTGATCTAGCGTATGACAAACAAAAACATCTTTTATATTTGCTGAGTGACCAAGGGATTGTTTTTACTTTTTCAGCGAATTTTGATAAGAAAATAAGTGCTTTTAAACCACTTCGGGCTGTTAAGCTTGTAAAAAGAGATGGTAAAAACTTCAAGAGATGGCGGAATGACAGTGAGGGGATGACACTAGGAAAAAGAGGAAGACTTCTCATCTCTTTTGAGGGGCGAGCCAAAATCGGATCTTTTGACAAAAACGGAAAGATGCAAAAGAATTACAAGATTCCCTACAAGCTGCGCAATCCCAAAAACTACCGAAGTCGGAACAAATCCCTCGAAGCACTTGCAAGACATCCAAAGTATGGTATCTTGACAGCTGCAGAGTGGCCACTTAAAAAGCAGAAGTCCAAAGAGCAGACGATCTATGCATTATCAGGAAAAGAGTGGTACTTTAGAGCGGAAAATGCTACAAGTAGTGCTGTGGTAGGCATGGAAGTAATGGATGATGGAAATCTCCTAATATTAGAACGAGCCTATAGTGGATTGACAAGCCCTGTTATCATTACACTCAAAAAAATATGGCTCAAGAGGTGCAAAAAGAGATCCACTTGCCGATCAGAGATTTTAGCGCAGTTCGATACGGGAAAAGGGTGGTATATAGATAATTTTGAAGGCTTGGCAAAAGTAGGTAAAAATCGATATGTAATAGTGAGTGATGACAATGATAATTTCTACCAGAGAACTCTATTGGTCTATTTTGAAATTATAAAATAGTACTTTATAGGTTATCTTGGTTATAATTTGACACTTCTCAACCAAGGCATGGCTATGAAATACTTTTTGTTTTTACTTCTGCTCCTATCAGCACTCTCGTCAAACGACAAAGCACATACTTTTGCTCCTAGTAAAGATTGTCAAGCCTGCCACCCACAAATCTATAGCGAATTTGTGGGCTCTATGCACGCTAACTCCATACCCGAAAAAGACCCTATTCACAATGCCGTCTGGGAGAAGCATCCACAAAATATAAAATTGCAACGATATGAGTGTGACAAGTGCGCCAATCCTGATCTACTCAAAACGCTAAAACTAGAGAATGAAGCCATAGCGAGTGAATTTATTATCTTCAAGGAGCAGAGTTATGATTTCTAGGTTGACTATTTTACCAAAAGTAATCATAGGACTAACGACATCATGGCTTTTAATGACTGTGAGTGCCTCCGCCGTAGAGATTCAAACTATACATTCAAGTGTACAGACATATTTTGAAAATAAAGATTTTACGAACTCTAAACAAAAAGATGATGGTGTAGTTTATGGCGTAGGCGGAGATATTCACTATGAAGATTCGGAGTATCGTTTTGCGCATGAACATGGTTGTACACAGACGATTCAGCCACCTATGGATAAAAATCTGATAACAGACAAGTTATTTTTGAGATATGCTTATCAGTTCAATGACGCTTTTGAATTTAATCTCAACTATATCAATATCCTAAATGATAATATTGCCATTACTGATGGTGGTGTTGTATATGGTCTAGGAGTGACATACACTTTTGTCAAACCCCTGTCTATCAATTTTACTCAATTTCATACTGACTATCAGGATTTTAATGTTGAACAGAGTGATTTGAGGATTGATTTCAAAACCAAAATTAAAGACTTCAAAATTAAACTGAGTTCTGTGAGTAAGTATATCAAAATTGATGAAAAACATAGTAATTCATTTACAAAAAATGCAGAAAATGATTATTTTACCTCTGCGATTGAATTCCATTCTCATTATGAGACTTATCATTTTGGTGCGACAGCTTATTTTGGCAAAAGAGTCTTTGCTATTATGTCTGATGGCTTTAAAATTCAGCATCACGCTATGGAGATAGATAGGACTTATGCCGCAGGTATTGGGAAAACTTTTTCTGATTTTGTTGTTCGCGTACAGTATATCTATCAGCATGCTGTAGAGTTGCCCATGTTGAATGGGAATGTAGAACTGCGTAATATTAGGGTGATTTTGAATTATAAGTTTTAAGATTTGGCATCTTTTATATCTAACAAAAGGTAATTTACAATGTTGTAGGTGCGACCATGTCGCACAAGTGATAATTTGCTCGTGTGACACGGTCACCTAGCCTGTCGAAAAATAGCCCATTTACTCTATATCTCATTATCCTATTTTTGGATTGTGCAGAATGGTAGGGGTCTGGTGATTTGTGATGCGTGAAGCGTAGCGAATGCATCATGAATCACCTGACCTCGGCTGTATGTCACAT
>QMKU01000218.1 GCA_003646525.1 Campylobacterota bacterium | reverse complement strand
AGTTCTGTGACTGGGGTATTGAGCTGAGCAAAGCTTCGAGAGAAAGTGTAGCAGAACTAGGATCGATCTTCAAAGAGGCGATGAAGCTCCTGCATCCTTTTATGCCGTTTATCACAGAAGACCTTTATCAGAGGCTCTCAGGAACCCAACTAAAAACAAGTGACTCTATCATGATCAGTGCTTATCCAAAGATCACAGAGATCGACACGGAGATAGCCACACAATTCAATCTAGCAATCGAAGCTATTGTATCTGTAAGGCGTTGCAAAACACTCATCGACAAGGGAAACCAGAAGATCGAAAAAGCAGCTTTTAAGTTCAGTAAGCCTGTTGACGAAACCCTACTCAAACCTTTTATTGAAAAGCTGGGTAAGGTAGATGAAGTTTCGTTTGTGAGTGAAAAACTTAGCAACTGCGTGACAGATGTTTCTGATTCACTAGAGACGATGATCTCCACAGATGATGTGGATCTCTCTGCCATCATAGGAAAACTCAGCAAACAGAAAGAGAAACTGGAAAAAGAGATTCATAAACTTTCTGGCATGCTCAATAATGAACGATTTGTTGCAAAAGCACCCGAAAAAGTAATATCAGAGAATAGACAAGCACTATCAGATGCACAAGATAAGATGAACAAAATAGAAGCAGAATTAGTAAGTTTTAAAAAATAGTACAGGATAATATAAATGCAAACACAGATTCAAGAAGCATACAACACACTTCTTGCCAAGGAGTATGACAAGGCTTTCACACTCTATACTGCCCTGTCTGAACAGAATGAAGCGACTAGTTTTTATTATCTTGGATTCCTCTATTTCAACGGATACGCTGTCAAAAAGGATCTGGAAAAGGCCAACAAGCTCTATCTCCAATCTGCCACGAGAGAAGTTCCCCTAGCACAGTTTGAAGTTGCGATGATGTTTGAACGAGGTGATGGCTGCCTACAAAACTACAGCGAAGCATCCTTCTGGTACGAAGAAGCTGCCAAGCGAGGTAATATCGATGCCTATAACAATCTAGCAGCGCTCTACAAAGAGGGGCTAGGTGTCGAACAGGATGATAAAAAAGCATTTATTCTCTTCAAAAAAGCAGCAGATGCAGGAAACATACAGGCACAGTTTAACCTCGGAGCGATGTACGATCAGGGACTAGGATGTGAAACAAGTCAAGAGAAAGCGATAGAGTATTGTCGCAAGGCTGCGTATGGAGGTCACAAAAAAGCCAAAGAACTTATCTATCGATTACAACTTGATGGGAGTATTGTTTTTTAGGAAGAGTATCTCCGATATAGCAGAGAGTTTAAAGTAACAAGGAAGCACCTAAATTAGGCTAGCCTACCCAGAACAAACCATATTTTTACCTTGTCGTTTAGCGTCATAGAGTAGCTTGTCTGCTCGTTTGAAAATAGAGTCTGAATCATCCCCTCTATCTACTTGTGTCAATCCTATGCTTATGGTTATTGTCCTATCATCTATGGTATTTAACCTCTCTTCAATACCTTTTCTTATCTTTTCTGCAATGAATTGAGCTTTTTCTACTGGTGTCTCTTTGAATAGTACCACAAACTCTTCTCCTCCAATCCTGAAGTGATAGTCATTTTGTCTGATGAGTGATTTTGTCAACGCACTTAACTCTATCAGGACCAAATCTCCCATCTTGTGACCATAGGTATCATTTACGGTCTTAAAATCATCAATATCATAGATTAGAAATGAAAAAATAGTATCGTTCTGATAGTAGAGAGATAAAAGTTCTGTAATTTTTTCATTATAGGCTGCCCTGTTGCTTATTTGAGTAAGTGCATCTGTATATGCTTGCTTTTTTAGCTCTCTTCGTACATTATTTAGAGCGGTAATATCTATGCCAGAGCTAAGAATAGTAATATTTTTCTTTTTATCTATCATCATGACATTAGACCATGCTATCATAAACTTTTTTCTATCTTTTGAGATAATATTTTGTTGAACCTTTCTCCTCAATAATCTATTTTTCTTTTTAGAAATCTCTAAAAATATATTATGCATATTCTCTATATCTTCATCAGGTATTATATTTAACTCAAATATATTGTGGTCTACAAGCTCACTGTTACTGTAACCTAAAAGTCTTGTAAATTCTCTATTTGCCATTATTATAGTGCCATGGATATCATAAACAATTATCAAAACACTTGTTGTATCCAGATAGAACTGATTGAGTTTCTGTACTCTTAGTATCTCTTTTTCCAAATGGAGTATTTTACCTATGTTTTTGAGATGTTTTTTGAGCTCTTTTTTTACAATTGGTTTGATGATATAGGCATCAACATGATATTCGATCGCATCTAGTAAAAGCTCTGGCTCTTGGTGGGCAGTAGTGATGACTACAGGAAAGTCAGGATTTTTTCTTTTGATGTGAGCTGTCATCTCCAGTCCACTCATGATAGGCATCTTTATATCAGTGATGATCAAATCAAGAGGGTGATTTTCATATATCTCCAAACCCTCTTTGCCATTGGAGGCAGTATAGACTTTGGAGACCCACATATTGAGTAGCTTCTCATAAGAGCCTCTAACACCATCTTCGTCATCTACAAATAGTACTCGCAACTCTTTTAAATAGTTATCTTTGCTATCTATCATGATATTTCAACTTTATAGTAAATTTTGTTCCATCTTTGTAATTTTCTGCAGTAAGTTCACCGTCCAAATTCTTTTCTACAATCATCCTAGAGATATAGAGACCCATTCCTATTCCCTTGCCTTGCTCTTTGGTCGTAAAATATGGTTCAAAAACTCTATCAATAATAGCTTCTTCCATGCCGCCTCCATTATCACAAATAGTTAATGTGATATAGTTATCACTACTCTCTATATTGATTTTTATTGTACCATCGGTTCGGTTCTGTTGGTCTATTACATCTATAGCATTATTGATGATATTGAGTATAACTTGCTGAAGTTCATTGGAGAGTCCAAAGATAGTTATATCCTCACCAAAAATATCTAAAGAGATGGAGTGTTTTTTGAGACGGGCAAGAAGCAGATTGAGTGTATTGTTGATGCAGTGCTTCAGCGAAAAATCAGCTTTTTGCTTTTTACTTCTAAAGAAATCACTAAAATTATTTATAGTTTTTGATAGAAATTGAATAATTTTAGTATTTTTCGAGATATACTCTTCTATGAAAGTTTGATCTATCTCTCCCAAATCATAATACTCCTCAAGCATCTCAATATTGATATTGATCTCATTGAGAGGTTGTCTCCATTGGTGAGCGACAGAACCCATCATTTCACCCATGGCGGCAAGCTTAGATTGATGCATCAAGTGTCTCTCTAACTCTTTTGCTTTTTTTGCTTTTCTGGTATTACTTATTGCCAAACCACAAAGATGACTGATGTTTATTGCTAGATTTAAGTATTGTTTCAGATATGGTTGCTCTCTTGTGTATTTGATACAAATAATAGCAAATATATCATGATTGTGAGTGAGTTTGATAGAAAATCCATCTGATTCTATTTTGTACTCATCTTTGGAGTCTAGAAAGGTGAGTGCATCCTTTAGTTTACAGTTATCGGACGATAGAGGGGATATTTCTCCTTTTTCTATAGGGATATATATGATTTCCTCAGGAGCAAAGAGCATAACAAAGATCTCTTTTATTTGATCAATTACGCTGCTCTCGTCTTGTTTGATATTGAGTTGACTTATGAGAGTGAGTGTTAGGGCATAGTCAGCTATAGCTTTTTGTGACTTGTTTAACTCTGCTTGGGCTATTTTTTGTTTAGAGCTTGCATTCATCTCTATGACAACCTTATCAATATAGAGTTGAAAGTAGTCT
>QMKU01000217.1 GCA_003646525.1 Campylobacterota bacterium | reverse complement strand
GAGCAGAAAAAAAGTGCATCAAACATAGGATCCAATCGTGTGGTATTTTCTCCAATCACTTCAAAAGGGTGTACTTCAAAACCATCACCTAGCGTCGCATCACTAGGGCGCACTTCAAAGGTTATTGGTTTGATAGTGCGCAGTAGATTCATCACTTTTTTATAGTTTTTTGCCTCTTTGTTGGGGATTAGTGTATTATCTTCACTCTCTGTGAGACGGATCTCCTTTAGGAGAGTCAATTTCTCTCTAAATATCACTTTATTCCATTTGACCGTCCCAAGTTCAAATCTAAATTCACTATTTTTAGCCATCAGAGGATGTGTCTTGCTCTTGCGTATTGCTTCGAGGAGTTGAAGAAAAAAATTCTTTCCTCCAAAGGCAACAGCACACTCCTCAAGCTGAACATGATATTTTAGTCGATCCTCTTCATTTAAGCTATTGAAGTCACACATACTCATGACTTATACCTCTTTCTCGGAGGCATTTTCCTCAGATACCGCTTCTGACTCTTCTGGTACTTTTACTGCCCTCTGGGCAGATTTTGCTATGATCTCGACATAACAGTTCTCCCACTTCTCTTCATATGCTCTATCCAAAGCTGTAGTGATCTGAGCAACATGTAGAGGCTGAGTCTCTTCAGAGTTTTGACCAAAACAACAATCAAAATCCCAATAATCAGCCCCCTCAGGTAACTTTTTACTCCGTTCCCTTTTTATGTATTTACGAATATCATGCTTGCTTGCTTCTATGATTCTCTCAGGTTTCTTTTTTTCATCTGTAAGTTTAAATATTTTTTTCATCTTATTGACCTTATCTATTTCGTCCAGAAGAGGAGTGACCTGCGGAGTGGCTATCTCTTCTTCTGTTGGATGGTTTTGAATTGCTATTTCTACTGTTGCTACTGCTATTGCCTGATCGATTAGATTGACTAGATCTGTTTCTGCCGCGTCCCTGACTCTTCTTTTGGATAGGCTCTGCTTTGATCGAAGGATCTGGAGTGAAGGCTTCGAGCACGATCTTTGGGATCTCTTTTTTGATCAATTTTTCGATATCACGCAAGAATGCTCTCTCATCAATACAGACGAGTGAAACTGCTTCGCCTGTTTTGCCTGCCCTACCAGTTCGACCGATACGATGCACATAGTCCTCAGGGATATTGGGAAGCTCATAGTTGACAACATGCGGTAGATGATCGATATCTATCCCACGCGCAGCAATGTCTGTCGCCACTAGCACTCGTACACCTCCAGCTTTGAAATTTGCCAAAGCCTTGGTTCGTGCGCCTTGGCTTTTGTTGCCATGTATAGCCGCCGAAGTGATCCCAGCGTGCTCCAACTGGGTACATAAGCGATTTGCACCATGCTTAGTACGAGTAAAGACCAATACCTGCTGCCAGTTACCCATCTTGACGAGGTGGATAAGTAGCTCTTTTTTGCGTATCTTATCTACGAAATAGACACTCTGCTCTACCTGTTCGGATGCTGTGTTTCGTCTAGCTACTTCTATGAGTGTTGGTGAATTGAGCAAACCATCTGCCAGCCTTTTGATCTCATTGGAGAATGTAGCAGAGAAGAGTAGGTTTTGACGCTTCTTTGGTAGCATCGCCAAAATCTTTTTAATATCATGGATGAATCCCATATCGAGCATACGATCCGCTTCATCCAAGATCAAATACTCGATATTCGAAAGATCAAGAGCCCTTTGATTGGCAAGGTCAAGCAGTCGTCCTGGAGTTGCGATGACGATATCGACACCTTGTCTGAGAGTGGCTTTTTGTGGATTGATGCCCACACCACCAAAAATAATTGTAGATTTAAATGGAAGGTGTCTACCATAGGTTTTGACACTCTCCCCAACTTGCGCTGCGAGTTCTCGTGTGGGTGTCAAGATCAGTGCACGAATCTTTCGCTTACCTTTTGCAGGAGTACTCTCACTGAGTAGCTGTAGTAGAGGAAGTGTAAATCCAGCAGTTTTGCCTGTCCCTGTCTGTGCTCCAGCAAGTACATCTTTTCCCTCTAGTATGAGAGGTATCGACTGTTTCTGTATCGGTGTAGCTTCGCTATAACCCTCTTCAGATATAGCACGCAAGAGTGGCTCTGATAAGCCTAGTGTGTTAAATGACATTAATATTTTACCTTAGTTGTTTTGTGAAAAGCCTACCAAAAACTTGTAATCTATGGGCGATCTAGGCTCTAAAGTTAATTTAGAATTGTAGTGTTATCGAAGGATGACAAAAACGAAGTCATTAGCAGACCGTTGTGCTAGTGAAATTGCAGAATTATAGCATAAAATATTATATTTAGGGTAGCTCTATTCACAATACTTCGTCAAAAACCGATGCAGTTGATTGGAAAATTCATGCGCATCTTTGCTACCAAAAGGCTTGGGACCACGCGTCATCTCTCCACTCTCCCGTATCTCTTCCATCAAATTTCGCATGGCTAGATACTGCTTGATGTTATCCACACTGTAGAGTTCTCCCCGATGGTCAATAGCATGGGCATCTTGACTGATGATGCGATCTGCCAATGGGATATCAGCAGTGATAACAAGATCCCCCTCCTCTACCATCTCCACGATACGGTGGTCTGCCTCATCTGCACCCTGCTCTACGATCAGATAAGTGATAAGATCTGATTTTCCTAACGATATGCGTTTGTTGGAGATGACAAAGGTCTGAAGCCTCAGACGCTCTATCGAACGAAACACAATAGGCTTGAGTAGATTAGGAAAAGCATCGCCATCAATATAAAGTCTCATATCTGAACCAAACTAGAGTAGACCCAACTCTGCCAACAAAACTTTGATCTTTGGTGATATTTCACTCAACTCTTGAATAAATATCCCCCAAGCCTGATCTTCTCTGTACCACTCCTCGATATGTCTGACTGAGTTACTCTTCTCCTCTTCACTGAGATCTACAGAATTATCAATTGTATCCTTGATCTTTTCCAAATTTTTAAGATTGCTTTTGCTCATCTGAAATCCTTTTTATAATTATACCCAACCCATCTCTGCAAAGATAGGCTCCATCTCCATCCAAAAATTTTCAAATCTGACAGCCACATCATTGATAGCATCATCCTCTTCTCGCCACTCTTTGAGTTTTAGCATAATAGCTGATTTGCTTTCTATATCAATCGTATCAGATGCCTCTACTTTTTCAATAACCGTATCAATTTTTTCTTTCATAGCCTCACCCCTTATCACTTTTTTATTCTAAAATAAGTATAGCACCTTTTTGTAAAATAGTTTCAAAAGGAGTCCTTTTAGATGGAAATTGAGAAGCCCTTAAGAATTTTTTAGACATAATGTTACAAAATATGACAAAGGAATAATATATGGAACCATTTAATCTATACTTTCTCGACACCGTCCAAAACAGATATGCACAGTTCACTGGGAGAGCTACACGAAGCGAATTTTGGTATTTTATGCTTTTTAGTATGATTATTAGTATCATCTTGAGCATTCTTGATGGTGCTTTAGGAACTGGCTACACCTATGATATAGCTGAAGTCGCACTTGAGACCACTTCAGTTGCGGCGGCTTCAGTTACGACAGAACAAACGATCGGGTATATGTCAACCCTCTATAGTTTCACTATTCTGATTCCAACCATTGCAGTCTCTATACGCCGATTACATGATAGTGGCAAAAGCGGTTGGTGGCTTCTGATAGGGATCATACCTATTGTCAATTTCATCGGAATCTTTGTCCTGATCTACTTCTATATCAAGGATAGTCAGCCTGACGAAAATAGTTACGGTGAAAATCCAAAAGTTCTATAAGGTTAAATATTTAGGAGCAGGGACTTTAGTCCT
>QMKU01000216.1 GCA_003646525.1 Campylobacterota bacterium | reverse complement strand
TCTTTGAGGAAAACTTTTATGGAATAGACTATCCACATAGTGACCAAGCCAGATACCGACAATATGACCATACCCATAAGAGCATTGCCCTCGCCTCCAGTTATTCCTCCACCAATCCATACGAGAATCTTGTCAATCACTCCTGCTTCTGGGATTTTACTCATATCTAGTGTCATTTTCAGATTTTCAGTTGCGACATAGATCCATGCAACTACCGCTACTAATCCTGCAATCAATCCTAGTATGAAAGCTGTAAATTTTCCACTCGAAAGTGACTTCACGCGAATAGGAGCAATAGGTTCTACGCTTCCGATCTTGATATCCTCGCCACCAACATCGCTGATAACATCAGATTTGAACCCTGCCTCCGAGAGTAATGCCTCTACCTTATGGATACTGCCATCAAGCACTTTTGCCTTTTCACTCTCAAAAGCTTCCATGTCTTCATTGAGTGTCCCCAAGCAATCTTTTGATTCATTATCAGACTGCTGAAGCATATCTCTCGCTTCAGCAATAAGTTGATCTGCATTTTTTGTGATAGGTTCCTCTGGGTGATCATCGGATTCTTTGGTGTCTTCCTTTTTGACTTGAATTACCTGTTGAAGCATATCTTTTGCTTCGGCAATAAGTTGATCTGCATTTTTTGTGATAGGTTCCTCTGGGTGATCATCGGATCCTTTGGTGTTCTCCTCTTGGATATGAACCACTTCTGCGGTCTCTTCTTGACTGCTCTCTGTGACACTATTTTCTGCCTGCTCACTAGACTTTTCCATATACGCTCTCCTGTATTTTATTTTATAGTAATATCAATAAAATATCATACCATAAAATAAGTCAATTTATTTTAAGTCAGGTCAAGTCTTGCAAAGTACGCTATAATTCGTGATTAATCAACACAATAAAGAGGAAATATGGGTATTATTGTTTCACTATTGGTCTTATCTTTTTTGATTTTTTTTCATGAGCTAGGGCATTTTGCTGCTGCTAGATTTTTCGGCGTACAGGTCGATGTTTTCAGTATTGGATTTGGCAAAAAACTTTTTTCAAAAATGATTGGGAAAACAGAGTGGTCAATCTCTGCTATCCCTCTGGGTGGTTATGTCAAGATGAAAGGTCAGGATGACAGCGATCCGACCAAAGTCAGTAATGATGAAGACTCATACAATACCAAGAAGCCATGGCAGAGGATTGTCATCTTATTGGCGGGACCTTTTGCTAATTTTCTATTAGCTTTTTTTCTCTATTTTGCTATTGCCAATATTGGAGTACCCAAGATGCTTCCTTCTGTCGGAGTCGTAGGAGAGGATACGCCTGCACTGCACGCAGGTTTGCAAAAAGGGGATAAAATCCTTGCGATCAATCTCACCCCCGTATCCTACTGGGAAGATATCGGAAAGCTGATCAACAGCAGTATAAGCAGATCAATTCATGTACTGATTTCGCGTAATAATGAGCGTATCGACTTAGAAATCATTCCCAAAGTGATCGAAGATAAGAATATTTTTGAAGAGCCCATACAGCGCAAAATCATTGGCATCTCACCTCTGGGTGAACAGACAACTGTCACTTACGGTTTGACTGGTGGTATCAATTATGCTTGGGACGAGACACGAAAAGCCAGTGTATTGATCTTCAAAAGTGTACAGAAGCTCATTACTGGAGCTGTCAGCACGGATAAACTTGGCGGTGTCATTACTATCGTCGATATCACGGCAAAAGCCAGCCACGCTGGTATCGTTGCACTACTCTTTTTTACCGCACTGATCTCTGTCAATCTCGGTGTTTTAAACCTGCTCCCCATCCCTGCACTGGACGGAGGACATATTATGTTCAATCTATATGAAATTATCCGAGGCAAGGCACCTAGCGAAGCCACACTCTACCGTCTGACGATTGGAGGCTGGGCACTGCTACTAGGACTGATGTTTCTAGGATTATATAACGATATCAATAGACTCATAGGGGGATAATTATGCTAGACAAAGAGCAACTTAGACGAAACTTGGATAATGTGATATGGAATATCGAAAAAGCACGCATCACTGTCAGTGAACACCATATTGTTAAACTAGTCACAGTAGGGAAGTATACGGACAGTGCAAATATTGAAACGCTCTACTCTCTCGGACAGCGTGCTTTTGGTGAAAATCAGGTACAACAATTAGAAGAGCGGTCCAGCCTTCTTGAAGAACTGCCTCTCGAATGGCACTTCATCGGCACTCTACAAAAAAATAAAATCAATAAGCTTATCGGAATACGACCTTTTTTGATGCAGTCTATTGATTCGATCGACCTGGCATTGGCACTCAACGAACGCCTGAAACATAAAGAGAGTAGTATGAACTGCCTACTACAAATCAATAGTGCCAAAGAGGAGAGCAAATCTGGTGTCTCTACAGAAGAGGCGATTGATATTTATCAAGAGATCAGAGAGAGATGTCAACATATTCATCTCAAAGGAGTAATGAGTATCGGTGCACATACAGACGATCAAGAGATCATCAAGAGAAGCTTTGAGACAACACATAAGCTATACGAAAAGTTAGAAAATGATGGTGCTGAGATCTGCTCTATGGGAATGAGTGGAGATTATGAGATGGCAATCTCTTGTGGCTCCAATCTAATCCGCGTAGGGTCTGCACTGTTCAAGTGATACTTTAAGATGCTAGGAGCAGGGACTTTAGTCCCATCAAACGGGACTGAAGTCCCTGCTCCTAAATACTTCATACTTGGCGGTTCTACTGCATCTCTCCTCGCCCCATACCTCTTCCGCGTCTCATGCCTTGAAAGTCTGCCGGAGGATAATTATCAAACATCCAATTTGCGATTTTTTCCAACTCTTCTGGGCTTACAATGCCTTTTTGTGAAGGCATCAATCCAAATCTCTGAATCTTCTCAGCCATACAGATCGCTTTTTCTTGCTTTGGGTCAAGCACATAATCTACCATGAATTTGACTGCTTCATCTTTCTGAGGATACTCCATCTTGATATGCCTCATGACACCCATCAATGCAGGTGCTGTCACTTTGGACATATCTGTCGGTCTAGCTTTGCTATGGCATACTGCACACTTCGCATCAAACAGTGCCTCTGCACTCTCAGAGGCTGAGCCTAGAGAAGTCAAGACTATGACCGCACTCAATATAAGCAGTTTCGAAGATAATTTTTCTGATTTCATTTTTGATCCTTTTGTTAATAATATTTTTATGATAGTCTCTTGATGTGAATTATTTATGAATTTTCTTATTTGACTACTGTTTGACAATTGTAGCAAAGACCATAAAGATTGATCTGTGATCGTGTAATTAAAAAAGAGTCTTTTGTTACTGCATAATTGAGTTTCTGATCAAAAGCAATATCCAATTGTTCATCTTCTACAAAACCGCAATCTGTACAAATAAGATGAATATGATCCATTTTTTTGAGTTCATATTGGGATTTTTGACCTACTATAGGAATCTCAACGACTATACCGCTCTCTAGCATTTGTGAAATATTTTTGTAGACAGTGGCAACAGAAATACTAGGATGACTCTCGTGAACAGCAACAACCATATCATCAACAGTAATATGTCCACTATGACCTATTACTTCCATAAGTTTCAGACGCTGTATCGTAGCTTTGAGACCTACTGCCTTTAAGACAGCTCTGTACTCTTTCATCATTTTCCCTCTTTCAATCAAAATGGGGCATCCTTGATAAGTAGTTTACACTTTAAACTTAGGAATCTCCCAAAAACAATTCTACCCACCTAACTTGTCCTTTTGCTCCTAGTTACATTCTCTCAATCGTCGCATAGAATAGCTATGCTTCTCTTGAGAGAATGTAACTAGAAAT
>QMKU01000215.1 GCA_003646525.1 Campylobacterota bacterium | reverse complement strand
TTGTTGGCTAAGGTACTCTGCAAGTTTATCAAAAGCCTCTTTTAGTATAAAAGTAAAAACTTCATTGATCTTATCTTCATCTTCGCTGACAAGAAGGAGTGCATCCAAAAGTTGATATGCCTTTTGGATACTATTCTCTTCTCTCATCTCCTCTTCTAGCAAAACAAGATTTGCCAAAAACTCCTTATTTTTCTTCAATCCCTCTATATCTATCTCTTGCTCTTGCATTTTCTCTCCTCTATTTTTAATTTTATTTCTCACTGATTATCATGTTAATTTATGAGCGATGCGCTCCAATGCTTCACGCGTTTTTTCCTCTTCGTAGACCAATGCCAACCGCACATATCCTTCTCCTTGTCCCTCTCTACCTAGAAAAGAACCGGGGATGACCTTGAGATTATAGTCTCGGTAGAGCTCAATCGCAAAGGCGATCTCATCCTCAACTTCCAACCAGATATAAAAAGTTGCATCGGGAGTATTTATCCCTAATATCTCTTTGGCCAATTCAAAATTACGAATATACTTTTGGCGAAACATTTCAACATGTCTTTGATCTGCCCACGCCGCAGCCGCCGCATGCTGAAGAGGCAGAGGTGAAGCACAGCCGACATAGGTACGATAGACCATATAGGCTTTCAATATCTCTGCATCTCCTGCTATAAACCCACTGCGCAGACCCGGTGCACTCGATCGCTTGGAGATGGAGTTGATCACCAGAATATTTTTAAACTCCTGATTACCCACTTCGATACTCGCATTGAGCAGTGACGGTAACGGCTCACTCAGATAGAGATCGGCATAGCACTCATCATTGAGTAGGACAAAATCATACTTTAGTGCCAATTGCACCCAAGCTTTCATCGCATCCATTCCCATCGCTGAAGAGGTAGGATTGTTCGGAGAGTTGAGGATCACAAAATCACAACGACTCAATGCCTCCTCGTTGATCATAGGCTGAAAATCATTCTCTTTATCAAGGTTCAAGTAGATCACCTCCGCCCGACTCGCCTTCGCTGCCCCCTCATAGATCTGATAAAAGGGATTGGGAAATGCCATCACTGGATCCTCGATGTCATGTAGTAGGAACTGAGGAAAATTGAAAAGCACTTCTCTCGTACCAAAGGTAGGAATGATTTGACGACTCTCCAAATCCAATCTAAAACGATTTTTGAGATAAGTCAGTATCCCCTCTCTCAACACTGTTTCACCAGAAGTTTTCGGATATTTGTTGAGTAGTGGCGCATTGTACTCTAGTGCATCCAGAATAAACTTCGGTGTTGCAAACTGCGGTTCACCGATCGTCAAACTCAACGGAGCATATCCTCCATTGGGTACAATATCATCCAACAAAAGATTTAATTTTTCGAAAGGGTATGTTTCAAAATTCATGATTTTTGCCTCTTGTATAAATTGGAAGATATTTTAGCCAAATATTGGTTTGGGCTTACTTCACAAATTTTCACTATAATATCCCTATAAACATCAAGGAGAAGCTATGACCTACGATCTCATCGTGATTGGTGCAGGAGCAGCTGGAATGATGTCAGCGATCAGAGCAGCAGAAGAGGGCAAAAAAGTCTTGCTCCTAGAAAAACTCTCTCGTATCGGTGCCAAACTCAAAGCTACAGGTGGCGGACGCTGCAATCTGACCAATACACTCGACAATGAAACCTTCATGTCTCGATTTGGACGGGAGGGGCGATTTATGACTTCAGCACTCGAAGCATTGAATTCTCAAGATTTGAGAGCATTTTTCAAGCGTATCGGTGTAGAGAGTCATGCCCCTGACGGCTTTCGGGTTTTTCCTCTCACACACAGCGCATCGACGATCATTCACGCTCTTGAGAAGGAGATGGCACGACTGAGAGTAGAAATACTCTGCTCTCAGAGAGTCGAAGCATTGACATACACAGAGTCACGCGTCACAGGTGTCCAAACACAAGAGAAGAGATACGCAGCAGAGCATGTCATAGTAGCAACAGGTGGCAAAGGATATCCGATGCTCGGAGCAGAAGGGGATGGCTATGGATTGGCGGCTGCTGTCGGACATCAGATTACCGAGCTCTACCCTGCGATGATGCCACTCAAAACCAAAGAGCGTTGGGTCACATCTTGTCGAGCTGATACGATACCAAAAGTCCAACTAGTTGTTGATCTCAAAAAATACAAAAAACTTCAAGCGACAGGAGATCTCATCTTCACAAAAGAGGGGATCAGGGGACCAGTTGTACTAGATTTTTCCAGAGAGATCACTCCCCTGCTGAACAAGATGGAGGAGGTACCTCTGCGAATGAATTTGACACAGGGAATGAATGAAGAGCAGATACGAGAACATTTCAAAAAATCACTCACGGCAAATCCTCAGCAAAACACTCTCAAACTCTTGCAAAGCCTCCTCCCCAAATCACTTTCGCTTGTGCTTTGCAAACTCTGTGGAGCAGATCCCAAATTGGCACTAGGAAAACAATCAGGAATCATTCGTGATCACCTCATCAGACTTTTGGTCTGGACACCACTCACGATCATCGGACACGAAGGATTTGAGATGGCAATGATCACCCGTGGTGGCATCAGCCTCAAAGAGGTAGACCCAAGAACTATGCAGAGCAAGCACCTCAAGGGTCTCTACTTTTGCGGAGAGATACTCAATCTCGATGGACCATGTGGGGGATATAATCTACAATGGTCCTTTGCCAGCGGTTATTTAGCAGGTGCCCTATACGCAGGAAAATAGATACTTGGAGCAGGGACTTCAGTCCCATAAAAACGGGACTAAAGTCCCTGCTCCTAAATATAACTTTGGTAGCTATTTTAGTTCTATTCCTAAAAGCTATAGCTTACCCCCGCACTTATCACAGAAAAATCTGTATCCAAGAGTCTAGGCAGACGCTCATGCGGTTCACCATCTTCATCATACCACAGCGTATAGTCAGCAAAAATCGAGAAATTATCATTGACCACATACTGTAGCCCTGCTCCCCACTGAAAACCACTACCATCCCAAGAATGATTATCAACATTGTGTGTTCTATCCACTTGTCCATACCCTAGCAAACCATAAATAGAAATATCTCCTATTGGATAGATAGGTTTAAGATAAATGGCAATATTGGAAATATCAATATCCATATCCTCTTCAAGTCCATTATTATCGTTATGTGTCAGAGTATGATCTCCTACCGAAAAAGTATACCGACCCTCTACTGCAAAATATGGATTGAATTGATAGCCAGCTTGCAGTAAAATATTATTGGCATTTGAATCAGTATCCTTGACGACTTGACCGTCACGGATATCTATAGGATTGTTGAGCACTGCTGTACGATTAGAACTCAGGTAGCTATATCCCAAACCTATATAAAAAGCACTACTCCTTGCCACTACAGGAATCTCTAATGTAGGCTCCAGTATAGGCTCTTCTATCGACACAACAGGCGAAATATTTCCACCAGCAAAAGATATTCCACTAAGTACCAGAATTGATACGAGAGAGAAAGTTATATTTTTCACAATTGCTCCTTTAGATGTAGTATTCATAAGTATAGTACGATGCCCCTTAAGGCTAACCCAACGAGAAAAAGACTAAAATGGTGTTTATCTCGTTGGGTTAGCCTCAATGCCAATGAAATAAGGAATTATCGTAGGGGCAAATCCCTATGTGGTTGCCCTAATTAGGGTAGCCACGCAGGGCTACCCCTACAAGTATTATTCAAAAAAAGCTTATTTTATTGGCATTGGGGTTGGCCTTAGGAAGCTCACAAGAACAAACCTACCAATATGACGCAGGAATTTTGTTTCTAGCTGGATTGTCTCATGAGGATCATAGTGATTCTATGCGACAATTGA
>QMKU01000214.1 GCA_003646525.1 Campylobacterota bacterium | reverse complement strand
CTAACGAGTAAGGATTCGTAGCACACGCCCCGTGTGCTGCAATCCTGTGTTGAATTAAGCGACGTTTCTCTTTGTATTTTCTATTAATGGCGTATGATGAGTGTTCTTCCCCTGAACTGACCAAAAAGAGCTGAACCAGTCAAGAATTGAATAGCAGAATCTGAATCCAGACCTGCTTTCTTCTGCAGAAAGGTATGGATAATAGCATGAATGGTAATTTGGATTTCAAAGGATAAACCCGTCCGTGGCCGCTTCATGAAGGCAATTGGCAGCATATTCCGAGCAGGAAAAGTAGATTGTTTTCTCACGGAGGCCCCCGTTGAGACTGCAGGATACGAACAAGTATCAGTTCATCACCACAGTGAGGGCAAAAGTGTCTTGGGGGTTCCGGGATGGTTACGGTAACCACAGGCAGTTTCAATTGTTTTCTGATCGACTTCAGCTTTTCTCCGCATCGCTGATGAAGAAAACCATAGTATCGTACTTTACAGAATCCTCTGGGTAAGACATGCTGCAGGAATCGGGCCATGAATGCAAGTACCGGCAGCTTCATCTTCTTCCAGTCATCGCTGTCAACAGGTCTGTACAGAAATGTTATTTCTCCATCAATCAGAGAGAGAATTCTGCTGTTCGTGATTGCAACACGGTAGATGTAGCGTGACAGATACTTGATTACCTCAGGGCCCTTCCCCACACGCCTGCAGTTTACAACCCAGTCTTTTCTCCAGACTTCTGCTGGTACAGCATCGTACAGCCCGAGGGCTTTCATACCATCACGGAACTTTGCGCGAAAGATGATTGACAACGCTCTAACAGGCAGGAAGAACTTTTGTTTGTACGGAGTAAAGATCCATTTGTCGTTCTTATCAATTCCACCACCTGGAACCACATAGTGAATATGGGGATGATATGAGATATTCCTCCCCCATGTGTGAAGAACTCCCAGCATCCCGGGCTGTGCCCCAAGCAGACGGGGATCAGCAGCAAGCTTCCTGATGGATTCAGACGATGCTCTGAACAGAAGATTGAAACATTCTTTCTGATTACTCCTGATGATTCTGTTCAGCTCATGAGGCAGAGTAAAGCCTATAAGGAAGCATGGAACTGCGGGAATACGGACAGACTGTTTTGCCACCCAGAGGGTGGCATTGTCATTCCCGCACTTCGGACAGTGCCGGTTGCCACAGGAATGGTAACTGTACCGCTCAGTTTTTCCGCAGGAGCAGGTGTAAACACTTCCACCAAGTGCAGGTGTACGACAGGCGATGATGTCATCAATAGTTTTTCTGTGACTCGGCAGAATCCTGTCACCGTATTGGCAGAGATATTCTTCTCTGTGTCGGCAGAATATCTCTGCCATCTCGATCATTGTTTACAATATCAGGGTAGTTCATTCATTATCTCATCCAGATTTACCCTGGCTTTCTCCTGCGCAATTCCAGTCAGATGTGTGTAGATCGCTGTGGTTGCCGGACTGTTGTGACCCAGGTTTGTCTGAATCTGTCGGAGGTTAACACCTGACTCAAGAAGGTGGGTTGCGTAACTGTGACGAAGAGAATGCACCTGTGCCTTCTTACGAATACCACTGGTAAGAAGAGCTTCCTTGAAAGCCATCTGTATTACCGTAATAGACATCGGCTCATTGATCGGATTGGTTCTGTTGTAGTTGCCGTGACAGCCCCGGCCAACCCTTGGAAACAACCATTCCTCATTCCTGTGTATCAACCAGAACTCCCGCAGTAGTTGAAGAGTACGTTTAGGCAACGGGATATAACGATCCTTACCCCCTTTACCATTGCGCACATGAACAACCATTCTGGCACTGTCTATATCGCATATCTGTAATCTGGTACCCTCTCCCACACGCAGCCCAAGAGAGTAGATTGTCTCAAGACAAGACCTGTAACGAAAGAATCGCACATTCTCCATGATGGTAATTACTTCTTTGCGAGAGAGGATTACCGGCAGCCTTTTCTCTCGTGCTGGACGCACCAATCCCAGAATTGACCAGTCCCGTTTCAAGGTCTTTTCCCAGAAGAATTTGATACCGCAGATTGCTATCGTACAGGTAGCACGTGCCCACTTCTTCTCATTCTTCACATGGAGAAAGTATGCCCGAATCTCCTTTTCATCAATTTTGTCAGGTGATTTTCCGTAGTATTCAGCTAGTTGTCTAACAGATCGAGCATAGCATTCCTGCGTTCTTGGATTCAACCCGGCAAGTTGCATATCTTCAATCATTCTCTTCTGTAATACTGTCATGGTATTCTCCCTATTTAACGGAAGTACTTGATTGTACTCCCTATAGGAAGTATGCTAATTGATATACAGGCTGTTATTATCTGCGCGGAACGCGCTTAGTTCAACCACGGAATGCAGCAGAACTGCATCCGGGTTGTGGATTTGTCAGTGAATAGCAGTCTGCTGATTCAGATTGTTGTCCTTAAATCAGAAATTGACAATGTGCGCACAATCTTTTAGAATGGTAACATGAAATTCGATTTTAACCATGAGAAGAATGAAAAAATATTTCTTGAGAGGGGAATCACATTTTGCGATGTAATAGAAGCAATCGCAGACAAGGGCATTCTTTTGAATTTTGATAACCCCAATAAAGAGAAATACCCAAATCAGAAAATTCTTATTGTTAATGTCAACGACTATGCATATTGCGTACCGTACGTAATACAAGAAGGCGATACTTGGTTTCTAAAGACAATATATCCAAGTAGAAAGTTTAAAAAACTAATTGGAGGTCAACCCGATGAAAAAATATAATCCGAAATATATCGACGATGAAGAAAAAAGCACCATAAAATCAATTGAGACTGTCAATTTGCAGGATATCAGTAAACCTACCAAGCAAGAACAAACTGAAATCAAAAATGCAGCAAAAGAGTATCTAAAGAAAGAAACGAAAATGAATATCCGAATTGATCAATATGAACTCAATCGAATTAAGGAAGAAGCAGCACGAGAGGGATTAAAATATCAAACTTTCATAAAAAGCATATTACACAAATACCTTAGCGGACAACTTATCGAGAAGAGAAAATTAACCTGATAACAACTGAATAAACCTGCTACAAATACTAGGTTGTGAGGTTCTGTGATACTTGTGCAGGTTATTCATAGTGCTATGCACATAGGAGAAAGGAATACAAAGATTGCCAGAGATATCTGAAGGGTTAATTGAACAGAAAATCCTTGCGGATATCATGGTGATTCGAGGATCGAAAGTGATCCTTGATTCAGAACTGGCAAATGTCTACGAAGTGGAAACATGAAGGTTAAACGAACAAGTCAAAAGAAACCGGGCAAAGTTCCCTGACGATTTCATGTTTCAGATCAGCAAAGAAGAACTCGAAATCTTGAAATCGCAAATTGCGACATCAAATTCAAACTGGGGTGGTAGAAGAACTCTCCCCTTTGTCTTCATGGAACATGTTGTACTGCAAGCGGCAAATGTTCTAAATTCAGAACAAGCCAACCGGATGAGCGTATTTATCATTCGAGCATTCGTGAAACTAAGGGAAATTGCTCTAACTACCGAAGTTCCTTCACGGAAGTTCAAGGTTCTTGAGGATCGAGTAACAGAACATGATACCATTCCCCGCCATTTTTTGAAGCAGTTATGAATGATTTCCTGAGGCGGGTAGATGCGCGTCAGCACTTTCTCCGCCATTATTTTGTAAAAACCGTTATTGATATCCGGGGGCGGGTAAATACGCGACAGCACTTTCTCCGCCATTATTTGTAAAAAACCGTTATTGATATCCGTGGGCGGGTAAATACGCGACAGCACTTTCTCCGCCATTATTTGTAAAAAACCGTTATTGATATCCGGGGG
>QMKU01000213.1 GCA_003646525.1 Campylobacterota bacterium | reverse complement strand
GATGGAGTCAGTGCAGAGTAAAAAGACGCAGATACTCATCGTCACAGAGGGGATACTCACTCGCAAACTACAGCACGACCCTAGCTTGGAAGATATCGCTCTTGTTATCTTTGATGAGTTTCATGAACGGTCTATCCATGCTGATTTGTCTCTAGCTTTGGCTTTGGAGTCACAGTCTGTGTTGCGTGAAGATCTGAAACTGCTGATAATGTCTGCCACACTCAACACTACAGCCATCTCCAAGCTACTAGACAATGCTCCCGTTGTACTAAGCGAGGGGCGACTTTTTCCTGTGGAGCGTCACTATCTTGACCCTAGTGCAACACTTCCTAGCAAAAGAGAGCTACCTTCTTATATCCACAAACGCTTACTGAGAATTCTTGAACTAGAAGAGGGAAATATACTGGTTTTTCTACCTGGAATCAGAGAGATAAAATCTGTCGAAAAACTGCTAAAATCTTCTAATTTAACCCAAGTATATATCTCCACACTCTATGGAAATCTGAGCAAAAACGATCAAGATAGAGCCATAAAAGCCCCACCTGAGGGGTATAGAAAAATAGTCCTGAGTACCAATATCGCACAAACCTCTCTCACCATAGAAGGCATCAAGATAGTAGTAGACTCTGGTCTTCAAAACATCTCCGTATTTAGTCCATTTTCTGGTATGAATGCTTTGGAGCGTCACTTTATCTCACAGGATGCTGCGACACAAAGAGCAGGAAGAGCAGGGAGACTCAGTAGTGGGAAAGCATACCATATTTGGCACAAATCTAAAATATTACTCAAGCATGATATACCCGAAATACTCCTCGCTGATCTCACTCAAATGTTGCTAGAACTTGCTCTTTGGGGTAATGATGAGATAGAGGCTCTCTCTTGGCTAGATTTGCCACCATCCTCTGCTATCGCTCATGCAAAGTCACTGTTGATACAGCTAGGTGCATTGGACTTACAAGGAGTCATTACCAAACATGGAGAAGCCATGAGCCGTTTTGGTCTGCACCCACGATTGGCACATATGATACTCAAAGCCCAAGCACTTGGTGTCGCTTATGAAGCGTCACTGCTAGCCGTGATAATCACCGAAAAAGACATATATCGTGATGCACGGCACAGTTCAGATATAAAAGATCGTATAGAGATTTTGCATAGTGTAGCACAGCAAAGAGAGATACCTAGTCACCTCGTAGACCTCAGGCAGTGTCGTATGCTTCTGATCAATGCCAAACGAATAGAGAAAGTACAAAAAACAGAACTCAATAGCCAAATACTTGGTCTACTTCTTGCTTTTGCCTACCCCGACAGGATAGCATCACTTCGCCATGCCAATCAGGGTACTTACCTCCTGAGCAATGGCAAAGGTGCGATGCTTCATAGGGAAGACGAACTCTTCAATACGCGTTTCTTGGTCATAAGTAACCTCAATGCCCAAGCAAAAAATGCCACTATCTATAAAGCCATGGAGATCAGTAGAGGTGACATCGAAACCTACCTAACAGAGCATATAGAAGTCTATGATGCTGTTACTTGGAATGAGAAGTTCCAGAGAGTAGAAGTGCGTCAAATCACTCGTTTGGGGGCTATTGTGCTAAAAGAGATGCAAGTCAAAACTACACAGAGTAATGAAGTCCTTGAAGTACTCTTGGATGAGCTAGGAGAGTTAGGATTGGAAGTACTAAACTGGAGCAAAGAGGCACAAGCATTGAGAGATAGAGTGAATTTCGTGAGGCTACACAGTGAGGATAATACTACAGACTCCTCACGAAACTCATCGGAAACGATGGCTTTAGCCTCGTCAAAAGGTGGAACCAAAGCAGCACTTCCAAGTTCGGCAAGAGCTCTTATGAAGTTCCCAGACTTTAGCAGCGAGTATCTTTTGGAAAATATGGATGAGTGGTTAGCTCCGTATCTCACAGGTATCACTACACTCAAAGCCTGTCAAAACCTTAACTTGCACAACATCCTACTAGGTCTACTTAGTTATGATCAGACCCAAGAGCTAGATACCTTAGCTCCTACGAAACAAGAAGTAGCAAGTGGTTCCAAAGTAACCATAGACTACTCCAATCCAACCCAACCCATCCTAGCCGTACGCCTACAAGAGATGTTTGGTAGCAGAGTAACCCCAAAAGTGATGAGAAGGAAAGTCAACCTCATGTTACATTTACTCTCCCCAGCCATGCGTCCCATGCAGATAACACAAGACTTGGAGAGCTTTTGGACAAACAGCTACAGCGATGTCAAAAAAGAGATGCGTGGCAAATACAAAAAACACTACTGGCCAGACAATCCGTTAGAAGCGGTTGCTACGGCTAGGACGAAGAGATTTATGTAGGGGGTTAGCCTAAAAGTTGATTGAAAGTTTTTAAACTTTTAGCTGTCAAGTGTTAGAATTCTCTTGATAGGCTAGGTTTGGTTGGCATTATAGGTACTATACAGCTTAGTAGTGTTATGATTTCTGGTATCTTGATCTTGATATGACAAAACTTCCCAAAGGAGTGCATATGTTTTTATATCAATCATGGCACTCTATGTAGTGTTGATAGATGCATTTTGGATTAAATTTTAAAGGTTAATAATGAAGATAACAATAAAGCTTTTGCTTGCATTTGCAATTCTTGGAATTGCTCTGTTTTTGGCTTACAATAAATACAAAGCATATATAGACAACCCCTGGACCCGTGATGGGCAAGTGCGGACACAGGTGATCCAGGTTACACCGCGTATTAATGGCATGGTGGTCAAGATCCATGTGATAGATAATCAGCAGGTGAAAATAGGCGACCTTCTCTTTGAGATCGATCCGTCGCAATATCAAGTCAAGCTAAATCAATCTAATGCAAAACTCAAACGGACACGCGAAGCGGCCAAGGGAACCAAGATCGAGTTTGAGCGTGTTAAAAATATCTACACCAAAGATAAAGGTGCAGTTTCTCAAAAAGATCTGGTTCGAAATGAAACCAGCTACTATAAATCTCTGGCAAGTATTGACTCTTCCAAGGAGGCGGTCAAAACAGCGACACTCAACCTCTCTTATACAAAAGTTTATGCAGAGGTGGATGGTTATGTCTCCAATATAAACTTTCAGATAGGCTCACAGGCAACAGCTAATAAGCCTATTTTGGCTTTGGTAGATGAAAATTCTTATTGGGTCTTTGGTTTTTTCCGTGAGGATTCAATTCCTGAGATCGAAATAGGAGACGAGGCAAAGGTAACGCTGATGGCTTATCCAGATATATCTTTACTAGGGAAAGTAGAATCAATCGCTTGGGGAATCGCACACTCTGACGGCAACCCAGGTAACAATCTACTTCCAAGTGTGCAGCCAGTATTTCAATGGATCCGCCTTGCGCAGAGGATCCCCGTTAGGATCAAGCTTGATAAGCTACCCAAAGAGGTCAAACTGAGATTTGGTTTGACTGCTTCCGTGATGATTCTTAAGAGCAAGAGTAAAATAGTTGAAAAATAGTTCTATAGAAGCAAAAAATGATTTTTGGCAACTTTTTGGTGCTTGGTTTACTCTGTCACTTTCAGATAAAGTCAAATTTTCTATCAAAGTCTCTATCAGTATAGCTCTTGCTTATTTGATACCTCTCTCACAGGGATGGACACAACCACAAACTGCTGTTATTACTATCATTATTATTGCATCTGCTAGCTCAGTTGTAGAATCCATTACCAAGGGTATGAACCGTGTCATAGGTACTATTATAGGTGCGATAATAGGGATGATACTCATAAGTATTTTTCCTCAAGATAGAGAACTCTACTTGCTGCTTCTCTCTCTGTTTGTCATAACTACACTCTATCTTGCTCGCTCATTCAAAGGTGATATGACTATTTTTTTGATCTCTGCAGTTACGATGATGATGGTTTT
>QMKU01000212.1 GCA_003646525.1 Campylobacterota bacterium | reverse complement strand
TGCTATCTCCGCAGGTCCTATCAAAACACTTGCAGCAGCAGGTATCAGTGATTTTTCTTTTCTACTGAAGTGGAATAAGTATCATTCTCCGATGAAAACTAATGTGACCATAGGAGAAGTTGGAAATTCAGGAATGTATCTGCTCTCTGACCTGAGTTCTGGTGTCACAGGTGAGATCCATTATGTGGATGCTGGATACAATATTATGGGGATGCCAGCTGTCAATTTCGATGAAAATGGCAAGCCTCATATCGCCTGGAACGGTGAATAAAATCATTGTTGAAATGCATAAATAATGGTTGATTCTCCAGAGTATCTTGTCAAAAGAGCTTTTTTTGACAAAGTTATGACGATCTATGGTCGTAAAGCAGTCATGGAAGCACTTCAGGAAGAGCAGTTATCTATCCATAAGCTACATTTGTCTGACTCCAACAAAAAGGCTTTGGTGCTCGATCAAATGATAGAAATTGCAAAAAAGAGATTGATAAATATCGCTTATCATGATAAAAAATCTCTCTCCAGAATCTCTAAAAATGCCAAACAAGATCAAGGCGTGGCGCTAGATATTGTACTTGAGTACTTTGGAGACGAAGAGGCATTTTTGGAGCAAAATCAAAGCTATCGCATTCTTGCATTGGACGGGGTGACAAATCCACAAAATCTAGGTATGATCATTCGCTCTGCCGCTGCAGGAAATATAGACGCAATTTTACTCCCTGGGAAAGGTGCGGCGCAAATATCACCACTGGTCATCAAGGCGAGTGCAGGCACCCTCTTTCGTATGCCTATTATCAAAACTTCTAGTCTATCTAAAACTCTGAAAAATTTTCAAAACAGAGGCTCCAAAGTCTATACACTCTCCTCTCACGCTGTCAATAGCTATAAAGAGCAAAATTATGTAGAGAAAACTATTTTTGTCTTGGGTAACGAAAGCGAGGGAGTAAGCAAAGCAGTAGAACAACTCTCCGATGTGCAAATCGTCATTCCGATGAATCGCAGTGTAGAGTCGCTCAATGTAGCCGTGACAGCATCTCTGTTGGCATTTTTGTAGATGAGACTATGGAGTAAGGAGCTGTAGTTTTTATAATACCAAATTAATAGATACTTGGAGCAGGGACTTTAGTCCCGTCTGATGGGACTAAAGTCCCTACTCCAAAACGCTTATCATTTAGTAGTTATTTCTATTCTATTCCTAAGATATTTTTATGCTCCTAAAGCATCTCTTTCTTATTAGTAATTTGTTGCAGATAATCACTAATTTGTATGAGTGAAAAGGTCACCAAAAAGATCATTAGCCCAGGAAAGAAACTCACCCACCAAGCGATTTCCATCACAGATTTTCCTTCACTGAGGATACTGCCCCAACTCATATTGGGTGGTGTGACACCTAACCCTAGGTAACTCAAGCCACTTTCAGCCAGTATAGCACCACTCACTCCAAAGGTAAAGCTGACAAAAAAGATAGGTGCCAAAAGTGGAAGAAAATATTTGAAAATGATCTTTAGCTTGGAGAGTTCTGCGATAGTCAGTACTTTGATGAAGGGTTGATTGGCTATGCGGTAGCTCTCTGCCCGAATGAGCCTAGAAGTTCCCATCCAACCAGTGATGGAAATAACGACGATCAGAATAAGCGTAGAGGCTGAAATGTAGCTCACCAATGCCAAAAGAAGAAAAAAAGTAGGAAAGGTGAGAAAAAGATCGACGATCACCACAAAGCTTTTGTCTAGGAGACCCTTGAAATAACCAGCACTGACACCGAGCAACAGACCTATCAACGATGCAATGACAGCAGAACCAACACCAATGATCAAGGAGACTTGACCTCCGAGTATCACACGAGCTAGTAAATCTCTCCCTAGTCGATCTGTCCCGAACAAGTGTTCTAAATCTGGTGATTGGAGGATAACGGTCTTGTCAAATGTGAAGGGGGAGACATGGTAAAACAGAGAACCGGCGAAAGAGAGAAGTATGATCCCTAATATAATGGAGATGCTCAGCGCAGGAAGACGAGGAGTCATTTATCTTCTTTGGGTTTAAAATAGCTCAGTGCACTTCTACCAAATTTCTTTCGTTTCACAATAGCTAGACTACCGATTGTTTGAGGTAAGTCAAGTTGGGTCATGTGCTCGACGATTGCCATTTCACAAAATTTGGGGTCGATACTCTCCATGAGTGCAATAGTTTTGTCATAGACTTCGTCCATCCCATCACGCGTTGAGAAGGGTGGATCAAAATAAAAATAACTCTTTTGATCACTTTTTTTGACAATCTCCTGAACAATAGAAAACTTTTCAAAGCTATCTCCATAAAAGAGCTGGCATCGAGAGGGATCAAGTCTCTTGATATTATCTTGCAAAATACGATAAGCGATAGAGTTGTGCTCGATAAAATAGCAGACTCCTGCACCACGACTCAATGCCTCTAGACCAACCGAGCCACTACCTGAAAATACTTCGACAAAGTTCTTGTCCATCAAATCAAACTGTAGTGTATTGAAAAGAGATTCTTTGAGGATGGATTTGGAGCCCCTTGTCGTAGCCATTGCAGGAATCTCAATTTTTTTACCGCGATATTCACCGCCAATGATTGTAGTCGTGAATAGTTTAATTTTTTCAGCCATAAGATCAGTACTCCTTTTTTGTATTCGGATATTGTAGCCTAAATTATATTTTACACTTCCTTATCTTACGATTTTGGTAAATTTACTTCCTTCTATGGTCAGATTGTACATCAAGCCTTTATTCCCGAACATAAATCCGACGACAGGCTTGTTGGCTGTTTCTGTATTGATATCTTTGCCGATACCTACATTGATGAGTGCGATGGAACCATCTACTCCTACTTTCCACCCGTTCTTATTTCTAAAGTCATTGAGTGATTTTTCAGTCATAAAAGCGATAATGAGTGATTTTTTTTGTACTCCCAGTTGAAATCCTATTGAGGCTGATGCCGTGCTGTAATATTGCACACTTTTACCATCAACACGCAATACACCCTCTCCATATTCACCACCAATACCGATACCAGCTTTGATGATACTTGGAAAGATGAGAAGAGCTTTGACATTATTATCGACAAAGGCAACAGAGCCTTTGACCTCTTTGTCAAACTTTTGAAATGCTGCATTCGCCTGAGTATCGATCTCTATGGCAGTTTTTGCACAGAGTGATGTACTCAACAAGAGAGCAAAAAGAAATATTAGTGTGTACTTAATCAATCTCATTTTTAGATCCTTTTCTCTATATTATGCTGCTATTGTATCTTATTTTGAATTAGGTTTGTCAGTACTTAGTTTCGCCAATGAAGCAGGATAGCTTCTCTCACTACATAATCTCTCTGCATATTCACCTATTGCATCTCCGTTGAGTTTGACTATAGTATCAAAATCTCTCTTTCCATACATCTTCTCATCTACATAGTCCAAAGCGATAAGCTGTTGCGTGATCGTATCTGCCATACTCAATACTGAAGAGGCTTTCACAATTTCACATCGTGCATAATGTTTATCTACGAAGGAGACATTCGCAGCACGCAAATCGGCATCAGTACCCGGAATTTGCTGCGCACCATAAAGTGGCTTGGATACTACTTTGGCATGTTGAAACGCAGGGATATAGTGCGCGAGATGATTGATCGCTAAATTGCCACGATTTTTTGCATCACTTGGATTCCACTCTTTGTCTATTTTGTCCAAAAATTTACTGTCGAGTTGTGGTTGTGCACTCTGCTCCGAGCTTTTGACAAGTCCCTCTTCAAAGAGTGTGATGGATTTTGTCATACCGTGAAGCTGAAAGTGACCACCAGGATAGGGAGTGAATTGCGCCATACCTTTGGGCGTGCCCCTCTCTCCGTAGAAGATCACTTCAGGCCAGATCGTATCGCAGCTATCCCACCGAC
>QMKU01000211.1 GCA_003646525.1 Campylobacterota bacterium | reverse complement strand
ACGCCTACGAAGGCAGAGCTTATCTCTGCTACTCTGACACCAGAAGAGATTGCCAAAAAGATGGGCGCGACTTCATTAGGTTTTCTCTCTATAGAGGGATTGAAAGAGTCACTTGGAAACGATAGAAACTATTCATTGGTCAGTTTTGATGGTGTCTATTTCGCTGGTGGCAATGCCCAGGGTCCTGGTTGCGCTGGCAGTTGCTAGGAGATCCAAAAATACTATTGAAAAGAACAGCAGTGAAACAACTCTATACCTATGGGCAATACCTAAAAAACAAATTTCATACCAAAGTAAGCAAACTTCCTTTGGGCTTGAGTGGGTTTACTTGCCCCAATATTGATGGCACAGTGGCAAAGGGCGGATGTACTTTCTGCCTCAATGACTCTTTTAGTCCCAATCTTGCTAAAAATGCAGACAAAACCTTTCTAAATCTAGAGAGCAAAAGTAATCCGATTCTTGACAAGCAGCTTCGAGAGCTCGAAATGCAGATACTCACTACCCGTAAAATGATGCGAGAAGAGTGGAAAAGTAAAAAATTTCTAGTCTATTTCCAAGCCTTTACTAATACCTATGCACCTTTTGAGACTATCAAAGCACTTTATGATAGCGCATTGACATATGATGATGTTATTGGATTGAGTATTGGGACGCGCAGTGACAGTGTGACTGATGAGGTATTGGATTATCTCGTGGAGCTAAGTCAGGAAAAAGAGATATGGATTGAGTATGGTATACAGTCGATCTATGATGAAACGCTTGATCGTATCAATCGTGGGCATGATGCCCTCAATGTCGAAAAAGCGATCAAGAAAGCCAAAGAAAAAGGACTCAGCGTTTGTGGACATTTGATATTTGGATTGCCTGGTGAAGACCAAGAGATGATGCTTAACTCTGCTAAAGCAGCGTATGAATGGGGAATTGACTCAGTCAAATACCATCCACTCTATGTAGTCAAGCATACGCTGCTCGCCAACGAATATATGATGGGTGGGTTTGAGCCCATTAGCAAAGAAGATTATATCGATACGCTTGTCAAGGCAATCGCCCTCAAGCCCGATCATATTTCTATACAGCGCGTGACAGCAGGTATCGATGATGATACACTATTGGCACCAGCATGGTGTGGGCTACCCAAAAATAAGATGTTGCAATATATTAATAGTGCACTAATAAGAGAAGGATTGATCTATTGAAGATTTTAATCTATTATGACTATACTATAAAGGCTAACTTAACTACAAAGGATTAATAATGACAAAACCAGAAGCTATCGATGAAGAGATAAGTCTTGACCCTAAAAAATATATTATCAGCAGTACTGACACCAAGGGTTTGATTACGGATGTAAATGATTATTTTATGGAAATATCAGGATACTCAAGAGAAGAATTGATAGGTAAGCCACACAATATCATTCGACATCCTGATATGCCAAAGGTCGTATTCAAGCTCATGTGGGAGCGTCTGAGCAACGGACAAGATATCATTGCCCTTGTCAAAAATATGGCAAAAGATGGGCGATATTATTGGATATTTACAACTTTTGAACCACAAAAAAATGCAAATGGTGAAGTGATTGGCTATACAGCACATAGAAAATTGGCACCGAAACATACGATAGAAACAATAGCAGATATATATAGGCAAGTTCTTGAGGTTGAGAAAAAAGAGGGTACAGAGGCTTCTGAAAAGTTTCTCAACGCCTACCTGAAAGAGCGAGGAGAAGAGATCACTTTTGCTAATTTGATGGATGAAATATATAAATTTTAAATAAAATTTCTTCTTCCTATATAAAGGTGCTATTAAGAATATATCTAATATAATTATTATTTGTATATATGTATACAGGTCAAAATATTTTTTAATTTAAGGAGATTTACATGCCGGTAACAAGAACAGAAGTAACAGAGATTTATGTCGCTACATTTGACAGAGCACCAGACACAGCAGGTTTGGACTATTGGGTAGGTACAGGCTTAACTATAGAAGAGATCGCACAAAGCTTTTTTGCACAGGATGAAACTCTTGAAAAATATCCAGCTACAATGACTGAGGCAGAGTTCGTAAATGAAGTTTACAATAATGTCTATAACAGAGATGGAGATCCTGATGGAATAGTCTATTGGGTTGGTGAACTAGACGGCGGTACTCCTAGGAATGTGATGATACTCGCGATGATCAATGGTGCGCAGGGTACTGATGAAGATGTACTTAGTAACAAAACAGAAGTAGGTTTGGCATTTGCTGATGCTGGATTGAGTGATTATGATGATTCTGTATCTATTATGTCTGAAATCACTGATGATGATGCGACAGTAGATTCAGCGATTGTCCAAATCGATTTGTGGACTGAAGATCTTGCTACTACTCAGTTTACCATCGAAAGGGATACTCTAGCTGGAACTGAAGGAGCAAATATATTTGAGGGTCTTTGGACTGGCGATGCAACCACAGATACTTATCAAGGATTTGATGCCGTGGATGGTCTAGGAGGTGAGGATACATTGATCATCACCGATACAGATACGGATGCCTCAACGACAGGATCAACTTCAGTAAAAAATATCGAGACTCTCAAGGTGACTAATAGTGGAGGCGTAGCTACAGTAGATCTCGCAAACTATGACAGTAGCGTAGAGAATATCATCGTAGATGGTAGTGCAGACACAGTGTTTGGTACTGCTACAGTAGGCTTCGATCATGTCGTAGATAAATTGGAGATTAGTAATTCAGCAATAAGTACAACTACGATAAATTATGAAGCAGATGCTGTTGACTCTGCAGACGATACGATGGATATCACTTTATCTGCTACAGGAGCTCAAACTTTTGTAACAAATGGTATTGAAGAGATGGATATTCACGGAGTTAGTGGCAATCAGGAGATTATTATCGATGCCGCTACAGTAACGAATGTTACTGTAGATGGTGCTGCCAATACGACAATCGCTGCTGCAATTGGTACTACAATTGCAGATATCGATGCATCTACTGCAACAGGAAATATAACCGTAGAAGCATCTGCCCTCTCAGTGACTGATGCAACTGTTAAGGGTGGCTTAGGTAATGATACTCTTAATGGTACAGCTACAGCCGATGGTACGCTGAATATCTATGGAAATGAAGGCAGTGATAATATAATTGGAGGTGCGTCAGTCGTAAACTCTGTCTCTAAATATTATGGTGGTGCGGATAATGATACTATCACTGTGGCCGCTGCTACTAATGGTGTCAATACGCTAAACGGAGGTACTGGGGTAGATATAATGACCGCTAGTGCAAGCACTGTTGATACTTTCTCTTTTGCAAAAACGGGCGATACAGGAGCTACATTGACAGATTCAGATACGATAAATGGATTTGTAACTAGTATAGACAAAATTAATTTTGCTGACTTAGCGGCTGGCGATATTGACAACTTTGCAGCAGCGGCAGCGGCAGTAGCTGATTTTGCCGAGGGTAAAACTGCCGCTGATACTTATTTTAATGAAGATGGAGAAACTTACTATTACGCAACTGATGGTACAGATGGCTATCTTTATGTAGATTCCAACCAGGATGGTACAACTGATGAAATTCTCCAGATGGCAGGTTTAACTGATATAGCGGATATCGTTGCTGGTGATATTATATAGTAAGTATGGACTTTCGCTCGTTCCATAGCTCCAGCTATGGAACGCCTATTGGACTCATAGTTCACTACAACTCTCCTCTTTCAATACAAAGCAACGAAGCTGGAGCAATGAGATATAATTTATATTCCAACTCTTACTCCCTTCACCAATCACATAGCAGATTTATGTTACAATAATTATCTACTATAACTTTTAAGTCAGGAATAAAATGTCAGGATCCCTATTTTTAGCCTCATCTATGATCTTTGTATTGGTCATTGCTTT
>QMKU01000210.1 GCA_003646525.1 Campylobacterota bacterium | reverse complement strand
GTTTACAATTTAAACTTATTGAGTTCGTAGGTGTGACCGTGTCACACGAGCAAATCATCACTTGTGCGACATGGTCGCACCTACAACATTGTAAACTATCTTTTATTAGATATGAAGGATGTCCAATAATCTTTTAGGATACTTACGACTGGAGTTGTGAAGCAAGCAAAGTCTACTCTTGATCTTCTTGGCATTTGTTTTTGGTAGTAAGCATAAAAAGGTGAATATTCAACGCCTGACCCATAGTATGAAGTTATTTTTGGTATAATCAAAAATGATGCACTTACAAAAAGGAGTAATCTTGACAAGAGTATTTGTAGCCTCTAGCGGTGATCTAGCAGAAGAGAGAAAGGAGTTATCGCTACTCTTGTATACTGCTAATCTTAAACCTGTTTTATGGGAAGCCACCGACCGCTCTATCACGAAAGAGACCTTTCAAGATAGGCTAAACAAAGAGGAGTTGAGTAGTAGTAAAATAGTTATCTTTATGGTGAGAAGTAGATTTGGTAAATATACAAAAAAAGAGTTTGATTTTGCTTATGATATGATAGGTCATGGGATAGAGAGAATTTATGTATATTTCTTTTCTGTTGATGCAAATGATCTTGATGACGATAATTGGGAAGCCATATCATCATTTAAAAAAGATTTAAAGCAAAATAAAGAAGTACTAACCATAAAAGTAAAAAATTATACGGAATTAGCAAAGAGCATTTTAGAGCAAAAAGAATTTTGGAAAAAAGACAACAAACAAACTCTCCACAAAGAAGATACTCAAGAAGAGGAAAAACAGCAAGAGGCTCTAAAGAAGTTTCTGATAAAAGAAAATGATACAAGCCTCCTACAGAAAAAATTTCTCAAATATCACCCCTCGCAACAGATGGAAGCACCTGAAAGCATAGAGGAAATGTTCGACAAGTTAGTAGATTATGGCAAATCTTTGGGTAGTGAGTGTGTGCCTCTATTGTGTGTATTAAACGAGCTACTAAAGTCGTATGATTATGAGCTTGTTATCAAAAATTATATTGAGTACTTACAGGATAAATATAGCACTTCAGGCTGTGGGTGCAATAAGAATAGTGAATCAGAAGATATGCATTTAGGTATAGAGTTTTTTGATGATAGTGATGAGAAAAGTGACAAGGACTATAGTATCGTTCTATGGAAATACTCACTCAACAGATACCAAAAAAGTAATTTGAAGTATAGTAAGAGTGTAGATATAGAAGATGTAGAGAGTATTGTTGCGCTCTTTAGTTTCCTTGATGATAAACTTCGTAGATATGCAAGACTCTATATTGAGATTATACTTCCGTTGGATATGTATGAGGTATTGTATGTCAAGGATAATACAAAATCCAAAAGAGTCAAAGAGTGGTATACTATAAGAGGTCGTAGGAAAAAGCGTGTGACTATCCCTACTATCTATAGATTGATATATCGTATACAAGATAGATTTCGTGAGCCAGATCAAAAAACATGGAAAGAGGGTTGGGATAGTATAGATATGCAAAAATCACTTCTTGAGAACACTTCAGGAGTTATCAGTAGAGAGGATGAGCTTTGCTTGTCGACCAATAGTAACTGCTTGATTGCCAATCATACGGTAGAGAATATAATTGAAATTTTGGATGAGATTGAGGATCATGAAATCTCAATCGCACTCCTCAACCTAAAAGATGAAGATGGATTGCTCCAAACAAAGATGGAGTCCTTAAAAGAAGAGGTGAGCAAATCTATAATGAGTATATTTGCGAGTAAAAAAAATACTGATATACTCTTTTTGCTAGACAATCCAAACCATAGACCTGACTATGTCACGAGCAATAACCATCAATATTCTATATAAAGGAAAACAATGCCAACAGATACAGAAGAGGAGATAAGCACCTGGGGTATCTACAGGGGTACAAATGAACCTCATGGAGATATAGCCAAGCTACCAAAGTCACCACCTTGGAGAAAAAAGGGAGTAGACAAAGAGAGATCTTTTGTCCCGACAGACGAGGAGAGAGATGTAGTCAATACCGCTCTATATCTACGAAGACCTATACTCATCACGGGAGAGCCAGGGATAGGCAAATCAGCACTAGCCAAATCGGTAGCCTATGAGCTAGGGCTAGGTAGGGTTTTGGAGTGGCATATCACTACCAAGTCTATACTCAAAGATGCTCTCTATAGCTATGATGCTGTAGCAAGACTCCATGATAGTTCACTGAAAAAAAAGACCAATATAGTCAGCAAAAGGCAAAAAGAGGAGAACATAGGCAAGTACATTACCCTAGGAGTAATAGGTAGTGCTTTTAGCTCTGCTACCCAAAGAGTGGTTTTGATAGATGAGATAGACAAGAGCAATATCGATCTACCCAATGATCTGCTACATGTGCTAGAGGAGAATGAGTTTAGTATCCAAGAGCTTGTTCGCTCTACTCACTCTACCCATAGAGTCTATACCAAAGATAGTTCAAAAGTAGAGATAGAGAATGGTATAGTGGCTGTGAAGTTTGAAGAGGATGGAGACAACTTCCCCCTGATCATCCTGACAAGCAATGGCGAGAGGGAGTTTCCTCCTGCTTTTATGCGAAGGTGTATACACTTGAGAATGCAACCAAGACGAGAGATAGCACAACTCAAAGAGATCATCCAAAATCACATAGTAGGCATAAGAGAGGAGGAGATGAGAGGACTAGAAGAGATCATAGAAGAGTTTGCTGCCAAAGATATAGAGTCTGACTATCTCGCTATTGACCAACTCCTCAATAGGGTATTTATGAAGCTCAAAAATGTAGATATACAAAAAGATACTCTCCTCTATGATGCTATATGGAAATCTCTTTCGGTTTAGGTGACAGCAATGGCAGAGAGAAGTAGCTTGGAAGGTGATGTGGAAAATATAGCAGATCTTTTATGGCTATCACAATATACAGGTATCTCTACCCCCAAGGAGACCCAAACAGCCCACAAGCCCAAAAAAGAGAATAGACCACCAGAGAGTCAAGATAACTCCCAACAGCAAAAACAAAGCACCCCGATCGCTAACAAGGAGGCACTAGAGCTCCATACAAAACAGCACAACTGCACAGGCAAAAGTGCCAAGCGTCCTGCTATCCCCATCAAATCACCCCAAAAGTTGGCTCTATCACACTATAGAGAGTGGGAGAGGATATTTAAATTTATCAATCTCGAAAAGGAGTCACTCAACCAAGAGGAGCTAGATGAGGAGCGTACTATCGAGCAGATCGCAACTAGTGGTATCTATGATCTACAATTCAAAAGCACAAAAGAGAAAAAGTTCTCTCTAACTCTCATCATAGATACTTCTGAGAGTATGGAGCTTTGGGAGGAGCTGATAGTAAGTTTCAAAAACATGCTCTATACCCAAGGGGTCTTTCGTCAAATAACTCTCTATTATCTCGACACCAAAGAGCCACAAGCCAAACTCTATCATGACAACAAATGCAAACGACCAACAAAGCCCAAAAATGTAGTTATCAATGGAAGAGAAAATCTACTATGGGTGCTGAGTGATTGTATCTCTGCTTCTTGGAAGAGTGGCAATGCCTTTGAGCTTGTCGAGCTTTGGTCTCGGTACTCTTTGAGTTCTATTGTACAGATGTTTCCCAAAGAGATGTGGATGGGCACTATGCTCTATCAGGCAAAACAGAGCCGATTTACTACCAAGACACTCAATCCCCTCAACCAAAAGCTCATCATCCAATCCAGAAGAGCCAAAAGAGAGGCAAAACATCTCAAGATCCCTGTAGTGACATTCAATCCCTATGCTCTACAGTCATGGGCGAAAGTGGTCACAAACTACCCAAACAGTTCCATCAGCGGTGTCACCTTATCTACTACCAGCGTCGACCACCAAGAGAAGAGACAGTCAGAGGTCACCATAGATGATAGAATGAACCGTTTCT
>QMKU01000209.1 GCA_003646525.1 Campylobacterota bacterium | reverse complement strand
GATTTATGCACTCATAGATCAGGAGACTCTTGAGAAAAAAAATGTTTCGATAGAAGAGCTTCTTGGACATATTAATTCGCTTGATATTTCTATTCTTCAGTATAGAAATAAGTTAGGATCTCTTGACCAAAAACAAAATGCACTCAAAAAAATACGACAATACTTTTTTGGTAAAGTGATCATCAATGATACGATAGAGCTCATCAATGAAGCTGATGGACTACATATGGGACAAGAAGATATGCAACAGTATAGTGAAAATAAAATAGCTGCTGTTGCGATGATACGCGAAAAAATAGGTGATAAACTATTGGGTCTCTCTACACATAACATGCGTGAAGTCAATGAAGCAAATCAGCTTGATATCGACTATATTGGTCTGGGTGCTTATCGTTCAACTGGTACAAAGAGGGATGCAAAAGTTGCAGGAGATTCTTTGTTGAAGATCGCTAAAATTTCCAAGCATCCTGTAGCGATCATCGGTGGTGTACGCCTCAAAGATGAGTTTGATGCATCTATTGATTATCAAGTTGTGGGAAGTGATCTGTATGGTGGTTTGGCTGCTGATTAGAGGGGCTTTCTTTTGATACTGCTTGGGAATAGGGTAGAAATAACTCCCAAAAGTTAACTATTTTGGAGTAGGGACTTCAGTCCCGTCAGACGGGACTGAAGTCCCTACTCCAAGTATCTTTTATTTGGTATTATTCTGTAGTTCCTTGCTCAAGAGTCAGTGGAGACACTACACCCTACAAATATATGTATAGATGTAAAATAAGAAAGGTTATAGTATGTTCGATAAAAAGATAGAGACCAAGGCTGGATTTGTTGCGGTTGTGGGTCGTCCCAATGCTGGCAAAAGTACGCTACTCAATCATCTAGTAGGTGAAAAGTTGGCAATGGTTTCCAAAAAAGCACAAGCAACTAGAAAACGGATGAATATTATAGTAATGCATGGCGATACGCAGATTATATTTGTAGATACTCCAGGTATTCATAAAAAAGAGCGTCTTTTAAATAAATTTATGTTGGATGAGGCTCTGAAGGCTATGGGCGATAGTGACTTAATACTCTTCTTGGCTCCTGCAAGTGATAAGTTGATAGAGTATGAAAAGTTTCTTGCTTTACCTCAGTCGCAAAATCTTAAACATATCATTGTTTTGACAAAAATCGATCATATCAAGCAGGGAGACTTGTTGAAAAAACTCTCAGAGTACCAGAAATATCAAGAGAATTTTGAAGCAATTATTCCTTTTTCTGTCAACAAAGGGGTAGGGAAAGAGCCACTATTGTCTGAAATAAGTAAAAATCTTCCTGATTCTCCATTTCTTTATGATACAGAGATTCTCACAACAGATAATATTCGTGATATCTATAAAGAGTTGATTCGTGAAGCAATTTTCGAAAATCTTAGTGATGAAATCCCTTATGAGAGCGATGTTATTATAGAGCGTATTGAAGAGAGTGATAGCTTGGATCGGGTTTTTGCCACTATTATCGTGGAGAAAGAGACACAAAAAGGAATTATAGTAGGTAATGGTGGGGAGACCATCAAGCGCGTAGGTAAAACTGCCAGAAAACAGATCGAATTTTTTAGTGCTAAGAAAATTTATCTCAATTTATTTGTTTCTGTTAAAAAAGGATGGAGTAAAGATAGAGAATCTTTGGAAAAATTTGGTTATATTTTGCAATAAAGTTTAAATCAAATACGAAAAAGCCAGACTATAAGATAGTTCTAATATTATAAGATATATAATCATTTAGCAAGGAAGGAGATTCAGAGATGAGTCAGAATAATTCGAAAATTAAAAGTATTGTTACCATAAATATTTACGATAAAAAGTATTATGCACTAAAAGACCAGAAATTTAATCCATTAAAAAAATTGTCTTATAGCACTGCAAACTTGGTTACTGCTTATGTAAATAATCATGATTTAATATCTACCTCTGTCGAGATAAGCCGTAGTATTGAAGATGAGGATTTAGCAGATCTTGTTGAGATTAAAGCTTATGAAGAGTTAGGGCTTGATCAGGCAGAGGAATATATCATTCAGTTTAACGAAAGAGAGAGTACTGATGATAATGATATGAGGATTTTCGATATCTTTGTCGTAGAGCCAGAATATTTGAGAGAAACTTTTGATGAAGTTGTCAAAGAGACAAAACACATTGATCTACTCATCCCGTCTCCTCTGTTATATCGCTCCGTTTACAGCAAAGAGATATTGAGAAATGAAGGTGTTCATTGTTTTGTCTACTTTGGAAATAATGATACATTCATTACATTCTATAAAAATGGAGAGTATCTTTATGCCAAATCTATAGAGTATTCGCTTGAGCAGATTTATGATAAATATTGTGAATTGACTGGAGATAGAGTAAATGAAGAGGAGTTTTTCAATATCCTTGAGACTGAAGGCTTAAAGACTATTCACGCAGATTATCAACAAAATCTCATGAAACTCTTTGGCGAAATATTTATCGCGATTAATGATATTATTATTTATGCAAAAAGAGCTTTTGACCTTTTGACTATCGACCAAATGTTTATTGGTAGTTCCAAGGGTCCTATTATAGGATTAGATGAATATAGTGAAAACTATCTCGGTCTTCAATCAGCAGAACTAAATTTTGATTTCAATCTTAATACAGAAGAGTGGTATACAGATCAGCTTCAGTATATGCTTGCCATTGCTGCTATAGAGTATGTAGATAATGATGTAGAATTAGTCAACTTAACGATATTTTATCGTGCTCCTCCATTTCAAAAGCGAGCAAGCGGACAATTTATTATTTCTACTCTGCTGGCGATTACGCTAGGTATATCTTATCCTCTCTATTTTTTGGTACACTCTTATATGAATGATGCTACCAATCTTGTACTTTCGAACAATAATTCAAATTTGAAAAAAGAGTCTAGTAAATATAAAAAAATAATAGGATCCAAGAAGAAAGAGATTGATAAGCTTGATGTTATCATTGCGGATAAATCAAAAATTTATCGTAATAAAGATATAACACTGAGTTCTATCTATGACAAAAAAGTCCATTACAATTTGAAATCAGAGCTTCTTTATAACTTTGCCAAGGATATCAAACAATTTGATATCAATGTCAATATTGTAACAAGTAAAGATGACAGTTTTACTTTTTCTCTGTTGAGCAAAGATGATCAAGAGATTACAAAATTGATCAAGTATATTTCTGAGCGTCATTTTGATCGAATAGATTCAATAGATATTGAAATGATTTCAAAAGATTCTGGTAGTGAGTACTATAACGGTATATTAAAGGTTGATTTACAATGAAAGCATTAGCAGATGAACTGGAGAAAATGGATAAATATTTTTCTACCAAAAAAGAGAGTGAAAAATGGTTGATTATAGGTTTACTTGCAGGACTTATTACTTTGATTGCATACTCTTATCTCCTTCCCTATTCTGAAAAACTATTTAAAAGCAGTGAGGTGGAAAAAAAGCGTTTAACAAAAAGTATAGCAACTGAAAACTCCTATCTTCAGTCCATTACAGTTGGTGGAGATAGAGATTATTATATAAAAGATTATGATAAAAAAATTCTAAATAAAAAAAATCAAATTGTAACAATCAGTAATAAAATAGCCTATATTAACAGTAGTCTTGAGAAGCTCTCTGGTATGCTCTTCAATGAAAAAAGTTGGGCAAATTTTTTGAATTCTATTACTGAGAATGCTCAATCGCATAATGTAAAGATAAATTTTATCAAAAATAAATATCTTGAGAATAAGGGTAGTTTTGGTCATATTCTCGAAGTAGAAGTGGGTGGAGTGGGCGACTTCAAGGGTATCATTGAATTCCTAAATGAGATGGAGCAAAATATCTTGGTGACAGATGTCTATAATATCCACCTTGAGGGTAACGAAGAGGGTATCAATGCCGATATCAATATATCTGTATGGGG
>QMKU01000208.1 GCA_003646525.1 Campylobacterota bacterium | reverse complement strand
GTGATATGTATCAGCGATACAATCAAATGATGCAGGGTAAACTCGATGAAGAGAAGGCTAGAGAAATGGGTCTGGCACAACAAGCATTCTCTTCCATAGCAGCACAGACACTCTTGCTCAATCTGGCAAATGAATTTGGAATCATTGTCTCCGACATAGAGTTAGGACAAGAGCTCGCCAAGATAACCTCTTTTCAAACAGATGGTAAATTTGATATTGCCGTCTATGAAGGTTTCCTCAAAAACCGTCGCATCAAAGCAAGGATCTTTGAAGAAGTACTCCATGATGAACTTGTTGTTCAAAAGCTCTTGTCTCTTATTAATAGTGAGGGTTTACCTTTTGAGAGAGAAGTGATTGAAGCGGCTATCAGCGTTTCAGACAAGATCGGATACAAGGTTCTGAGCATTGAAGATATCAATCTTTCCCTAGATGATACCAAAGTCAAAGAGTATTGGGAAGCACACAAGAGTGACTACATGACAGCTAAAAAGTATCAACTGGATATTTTATGGACAGATAGCAAAGATACCAATACAACTGATGTTGAATTGGAAGAATTCTATAGACAAAATAGTTTCAACTATATTGATGAAAGTGGCAGGCAGCTTCAACTTGAAAACACTAAAGAAAAAGTACTTGCTGACTTGAAAATGAAAAAGTCAAAAAAATATGCTCAAAAACAGTATATCGCTTACAAAAAGAACAAAGTAGAAAAAAACGAAACTCAAACAGTGCCAATCGGCGACGAGCTCTTGACGGCTGAAGTCTGGAAAGAGATTCAGACCAAAGATACCCATAGTATCCTCAAGCCAAAAGCCATCAAAAATCGCTATGCAACAATCAAAATAGCCAAGATAATAGAGCCCCGAGAGATGAACATCGAGGAGGCAAAAATATTGGCAAGCTCTAAATATGAAAAAGTTTCCAAAGAGGAAGGCTTATCAAGGCTTGCTGAGTCTACACTTAAAAATTTTGATACTAGCAAATACTCCGTGTCTGATTTTGTAACACTTAATAGTCGTGATAGCCTTAATCCTCTAAATACAGAAGAAACTATCAAGTTTCTGCAAAAACTATTTATATCTCAGAAAGAAAAGGGTATTATTACAATAGAAAATAAAGTGATTGTATATAAGATTATAGAACAAAAAATGACTCTGGCAGAGAAGGGTGATAATTTTGAATTTACACAGAAGAGTGCTAATCAAATCAAAGCAGAAGATTTTCAGTCCAATCTTCTTAAAAGTCTGGGTCAGAAATATACAATAGAAAAATTTGTAGAAGGAATATAAATTGAATGAAACAATCTTAGCAATTGATATAGGTTCTACAAAAATATGTGCCATTATTTCTGAAATAGTTGGTGATGATATTCAAATCATAGGACATGGCATCACAAAGTCACAAGGTGTCAAAAAAGGTGTTATTACTAATATTGAATTGGCTTCTAAGTCGATTAAAAAAGCAATCAATGATGCCAAACGAATATCAGGAAGTACGATCTCTACTGCCACCATCTCTATCTCCAATGCCTATGCCAAAAGTCTCAATTCAACTGGTATTGTCAATATTCCTCACAAGGATATCTCTATCGCAGAGATCGAGAGAGTGATCCATATAGCGCAACATAATGCCAACATACCCACCGAATATGATGTTATACATGTTCTTCCTTATAATTTCAAAGTAGATGATCAGGACTTTATCGAAGATCCTTACGGTATGAATGCTAGTCGTATGGAGGTTAATGTCAACATCATCATAACACAAAAATCAAGTCTGAGCAATCTCAAAAAGGCAGTTCGTTCCGCAGGTGTTGATATCGATGGAATAGTACTAAATGGATATGCCGCTGCCATCGCCACCATGGGAGAAGATGAGAAGGAACTAGGTGTCGCAGTCATCGATATGGGAGGTCAGACTAGTAGCCTAATCGTTCATACTGGTAACTCTATCCGATACAATGATTTCTTGGGCGTTGGCTCAAACCATATCACCAATGATCTCTCCATGGCATTACATACTCCGCTTCAAGTAGCCGAAAATGTCAAAAAACGACATGGCAATCTCATCAACGGTAGTACGGAGACTATTGATCTTCCCATTATTGGTGATGAAGAGAATAGAAATGAGGTCTCCTTGGAGATCGTTCACTCTGTCATCCTTGCCCGTGTGGAAGAGACATTGACGATCCTTGCAATGTCATTAGAAAGAAGTGCTCTCAAGGAGCAGATAAGCTCTGGGATCATCCTAACTGGTGGTATGACGAAACTCAAAGGTATCAGAGAGTTGGCACAAGCTATATTTGATGGTGTGCCAGTTCGCATCGCACAACCAAAAGAGCAAAATATCAGTGGTTTTTTTGATGAATTGAAGGATCCAGCCTTCTCAACCGTCATTGGCTTACTGCTCTACAAGGCAGACAGACATACAGAATACGAAGTCAATATGAACAATAAGCTCTTGCACTCCAAGCATACTCAGACAGATGACCTCTCAGATATTCAACTCAACCAAGCACGCACGAAAGAAGAGTCAGAAGAGAAAATAGATCTTGGAAATATAGAACTGGCAGAGACGATTAAAGCTACGAATGAGAAGATAGAAGAGAGAAAACCTAGACCCATAAAGAATGAGGAATTTATATTTGAAGAACTACCAGATGATCCAAATGATATCGGTAGTCCAATCAAAAAGATTGCAAACTGGGCTAGACAGCTTTTTTAATTATATAAAAACAGGAGGGGTAAAATGGAAGAAAATTTTGAGATAGAAATAATAGAAACAACCGCTGTATCCAATGGAGCCAAAATCAAGGCAATTGGTGTTGGTGGTGGTGGTGGCAATATGATCAATCACATGCTAAATGAAGGTATGCATCATATTGATCTTATCGTTGCAAACACTGATGCACAAGCACTGCAAACATCGCAAGCACCATTTAAAATGCAACTTGGAATAAATGCGACACGCGGACTAGGGGCAGGAATGATTCCTGAAAAAGGACGCGAAGCAGCACTAGAGAGTTTCGAAGATATCAAATCTATTCTTGCTGGTTCTGATATCGTCTTCATCTCTGCAGGACTTGGCGGCGGAACAGGTACTGGCGCAGCACCTATCATCGCACAAGCAGCCAAAGAGATCGGAGCATTGACTGTCTCGATTGTCACAAGTCCATTCAAATTTGAAGGACGCAAACGCACAAAGCTGGCAAAAGAGGGTCTCGAAGAACTCAAGAGAGAGAGTGATTGTATCATCGTTGTCCCCAATGAGAAGCTCTTGGCAGTCGTTGAAAAAAATCTAGGAATCAAAGAGAGTTTCAAACTTGTAGATGATATCCTCTCTCAAGCTGTCGGCGGAATCTCCAATGTCATCCTCTCTCATGGTGAGAATGATATCAACCTTGACTTTGCAGATGTCAAAACTATTATGAGTCATAGAGGCTTGGCACTCATGGGCGTAGGATACAGTACTGGCACCAATGCGGCATACGATGCAGCCAAAGCAGCGATCGAATCACCACTTCTCGATAATATCTCAATAGACGGTGCTTTGGGTGTATTGGTACACTTCGATATTCACCCTGATTATCCTATTCTTGAGATCTCAGAAGCGATGGATATCATCGATGAAAATGCCGATGAAGATGCCTATGTAATTTTCGGAACAACGACTAATCTTGATATGGATCTCGAAGAGGTCAAGATCACGATTATCGCTACAGGTTTTGATGATCAGGATTCTATTGAGACAAGTACAGCGGGAGCAGGGAAAACAGCTACAAATATTTCAATACCCAACTCCACCGATCGTACTTCGGCTATTCCTGTCTCAATGAGACAAAATATAAGAAGAAGAGTTTCAGGAGGAGAAGACTATAGCGAACATGAAGATATACTTGATGTTCCGACTTTCCTCAGAAAACAGATGGATTAGAGATCTCCTCT
>QMKU01000207.1 GCA_003646525.1 Campylobacterota bacterium | reverse complement strand
TGGTATCAACTAACTGGTATCAACTACACTGGTATCTGGTATCTGGTATCAACTAGGGATCAACGCTACACACACCTACACACTATTATATATTATATGCGATGATCGATGAGAAATGGGATGATATATTATTTATTATATATGTATCATACGGGGATAATTGGCGATAGAAGTGTATCATATTGAGATATTATTAATAAAGTATGACAATTTGCAACATAAGGTACTATAAGAATAAGTGATGGCTGAGGGGATATGCGGCTCGGTATTTTTGTTGTTTCAAAATTTTTCAAGTGTGTCATACAGCGTATTACAGTTTGTCATTTTTACCTATTGTAACATTTCTGTAACATTAAATATTATGTTATAATTTTGTTAAGGAGTATTTATTGAAGCAAATAGAAATGGTAGCTTACCTTAAAAAAGTACACGATTTTGAAATATCACCAACCCACTTTGGTAGGCTTGTAAAGAGCGGTATTATCCCCGTGGCTTGGGTAGAAGGTAGCACTAATAGGTTCGCTTATACCCCTGTCGTGGAAGCCCTCACAAAGGCAGGAAGGATGGTTAAAACAATAAAAGTTAATGACATCAACACTAATGTCGAAAATACAGAAGAGACAATAAAAGATAAGGAAGCTTATCTTAGAATCATCAAAGAGGAACTATCAAAGAGTCCAGATTTGACTACTGCTAAAATATACCAAACTATCTATGCAGGAAAAAAAGTAGAGTTGGAGGTATTAAAAGAGAGGGGTACGCTAGTACCAATAAAAGAGGTTGAAGCAAAAGCTTTTGCAATAGCTAGGATAGTAAGAGACAAGATGCTAGCTATCCCAACAAGAGTATCTCCTATGATTACAGATATGACAGACACTAGAGAGATTGAAGAGCTTTTATTCAAAGAGGTTGGGGAAGCACTAGAAGAGATCAGTAAGGAGACACCATTTCAATAAATCCTATCCTCAAGGGTGTATCCAACGGCTTTAAGCCAGACCCTAGATATACAGTAAGTGAGTACGCAGACGACAAGAGAATATTAACCTCAGAATCAAGTGCAGAGCCCGGCAGGTGGAGAACTTCAAGGGTACCATTTGCTCGTGAGATAATGGATGCTTGCTCTCCTCAAAATGGTGGGTCTCAGGTTAAGGTGATGAAAGGTACACAGATAGGTGGGTCATCTATAGCTGATAACATAGTTTTATGCTATCTTGATATCTATCCGTGTCCAATCCTATATATCTTACCTAATCAGGATTTAGCAAAAGGAACATCTCAAAGAAGAATCACCCCTGCTATACGCAATATACCCACGCTTGAAGAAAAGATACTAGGTGGTAAGAGTAAAAAAGATATTGGCGAGATGTTCACCAAAAGAATACCGGGGGGAGGAGTAACACTAGGATGGTCTAATTCTACATCTTCATTCAGATCATTTTCTGCAAGAATCGTCATACTAGACGATGTGGACGGTTTTGGAGAGTTTGGAGAAGGTAGTGTCATGGCACTTGGTAAAAAGAGAGCTGATGCGTTTCCAACTAGTAGTATTATATATATCAACTCTACCCCTACATACTCAGGAGAGTCTAATATCGAAAAGGAGTATGAAGAGTCCGACCAGAGAGAGTACTTTATGAAATGCCCTGAGTGTAGTGAGATGATAGTCTTTAGGTGGGAGCTTTTTGTTTTTGATCATAGTAATTATGTATTAAAAGGTGAGGTTAAGTTTTCTTGTATCCATTGTGGTACACTTATTAGTGAAAAGAAAAAAGCACATATGATGAGTGAGAACAACGGGGCTAGGTGGATACCACAGAATGAGGGGCATGAGCATAGGGGATACTTGATACCATCGTTCTACTCTCCGTGGGTAACTTGGGAAAAGATAGCAAGAGAATACCTTGAAGCTGTTAAGATGATTAAGCAAAAAGGAGATGAACAATATATGCAAGTGTGGCAGAATACTAGAAATGCCAGACCGTTCATAAAGAAGCTTGCAGGGGTTGACATTGTGGATAGAAATTCAAGAGTAGAAGTATACTCTGCACAGGTGCCTAGTGCAGTTAAAATCATTACAGCAGGGATTGACACCCAAGATGATAGGTTTGAGATTCTAGTTTTAGGACACGCACATAATGGAGAGCTATTTGTAATTGATTATGCGGTGATAATGGGTGATCCACAATTTGCAACGACACAAAAAGAATTAGACACCTATCTGAATAAAAAGTTTACTAGAGTAGATGGTGCATTAATGAAGATAGAGGGTACGGCAATAGATACTGGAGGTCATAGATCAAAGGATATAGATGAATATGTAAGGCATAGATTGCCAGATAGGATATTCGGTATTAAAGGGTCGTCTGTTAAAGATGCACCAACAATAAATAAGACTATGTATCAACTGACAGATAGAAACCTAGTATCTGTTGGAACAATTAGAATAAAAGATAATTTCTATGCGAAACTAGCCATAAAAGAAGCAGGGGTTAACTTTGTTCATTTTCCAGATATTGAGGTGATAAACAAAGAGTTTTTTAATATGCTAACATCGGAGAAGAGGGATGATAAGGGGCTATATGTACCGATACGCAAGAGAAATGAAGCTATTGACTGTATGGTTTACGCAATAGCTGTCATTGACATACTTTTGGTGAATGTAGATACCCTGCAACACCCATTAATACATATAGGTGAAGCAGAAATGATTGAAACTGTTATAAAACCTATCCAAGATAACTATATGGACGAGTTCTGATCATTTATCATTTGTAGAATCACCTCGTCAGCACTAAATGACTTCCATTGCTTCCTCCTCTCGTTGAGAGATGTAATTATATAATCCTCCACCTTGGTAGACTTAGTAACACCCACCATCTTTACCCTATCACCGCTAGGACACCCCTTAGTATCCTTAAGTAATTTATCTATTACTTCCGATATGCCAGCAAGTTCCCACTCTATCTTAAGACTGTAGAGTCTCACCTTGGTAGTATTTCTTATTCTTAATGTGGTTGGATTAATCATCATACACTCCTTTTATGTTGTATGTGCTATAGTACACAAACATACATAAAAGCACACTTAATTCACTATATTTACTATAAAATCGCTATAATATGACCAAAATCTAGCAAAATAGGGGTTAAAATGGCAGTTTTAAAAACAGTTGGAGAACAGTTAGCAGAGGTTCAGACAGCAATATCAGCAGTTATGACTTCTCAAAAATATGAGTTTGACGGTAGATCAGTAACTCGTGCCGATTTAGATTCACTTCAAAAGAGAGAGAAATATTTAACAGATCAATTATCTACCTTTGGTGATGTAATTCTTGGTTCAAGCACAGCAAGTGGTAAGTTTGAGGTAAGTTTTGTCTAATATAAACATACATAACCGAATTACAAATAAAAGAGGTTTTTATGAGGGTGGAAAAGTAACAAAGGTCAATCAAGATTTTTGGAACGCGATGAGTGGGTTTGAAGAGACAGCAAAACCCGATAGAAAAACTATGACAGCTAGGGCTAGGTGGTTAGCTGCTAACAATGCGATAATGTTCAATATCGATGGAGCGATACTTGACAATGTTATAGGTACAGGCATCTTACTGCAAGCTAGAACCCCGAATGAGAAACTGAATGTAGTTATTGAGAGAAGATTTAAAGACTGGGCAACAAATCCAAATAAATGCGATAGTACTGCAAGAGCTAACTACTATGATATGCAAAGAACTATCCAATCAGTAAAAATGGTGGATGGTGAGATTTTCATATATAAGAGAATTACTAAAGAGGGCTTGAAGCTACAACTCATTGAGATGGATGCTCTTGATGATAGCGGTAGCGATGATGGTATAGAAAAAAGCAGGGACGGTACAGTAACAGGTTATAGATTCAAGGTTATGGACGATGACGGTTACTATACTTCTAAGACCTATACAGTAAAAGCTAAG
>QMKU01000206.1 GCA_003646525.1 Campylobacterota bacterium | reverse complement strand
TGTATATTTTCCAGAGTTCATCAGGACTTGGAAAGTTATTAAGTGAAAGTTCCCTCTCAATAGTTCCACTTGAGAGAGTTTTGTCGTGTTCATAAAAGCCATCGCCATTAGAACTAAATACTACTGGAATATTTAAAATATTTGAATACTCTATACCTTGTTGTATACCTGTATTTATAGATAGTTTATTGCTTTTGGCTTCAATGATTGCAATAGGAATATTTGGTTTATGGTAGAGAATAAAGTCTGCTCTTTTTCTTTTTCCACGAGTTGTTTTGTTGCCTTTGACATAGATACGCCCATCAGTGAAAGAGACCTCTTCTCTGATCTGTGTCTCTATATCCCAACCTGCTTTTTTTAGAGCTGGTAGTATAAACTGTGTGCATATATCTCTCTCTGATAACTCTTTTTTTGAAGCCATATTATCTATCCAACAACTGTTTCAAAATAGTATATCAAAAGTTGATTAAAGCTAGCCCGAAGTACCGACACTTATCTACTCAGCAAATACCGTATACCAACTGCTACACTCATATTCAAGGAGTCTCCATTTGCTAGCTTTCCATTGGGCAAATCAAACTCTATATATATCAGATCATTGAAGTTTTTCTTACCAAAAGTATATTGCAAAGAGAAGATACTTTTTTTGATATTATAATCATACTCATAAGAGTTGTCTTTGGGAATGAGATAGTTGAAACCACCTGCTAAACGCCAACTATCACCAATATCATATCGTAGATAAAGCTCACTACCGATACCATCAAGATATATGCCTTGATCATCATTCATATGATTTCTAGTATAGGACAAGAGAGCATTGACACTGAAATCTTCTTGTGTGTATATCACTCCTGCTACAGAAGAGAAGTCTTCCCCATCGATACCCAAAGCTAACATTTGAGCTGTTATATCATCGAACTTCGCATAAGAGAGGGCAATTCCAGCCCTTATATTGGACCACCCTTTGTATATGAGACTTCCAGAAATACTATAATCATAATCGATATCTATGCCGTTATGAGCATCATGTTTGTATTGTAGTTGTACTTTGGCATGAACATCTTTCCAATTTGTTTGGATCTGCATGATCTTATCAGCTCTTCCTGTACCTGATGCACCTCCATCTGTACCAGCATTGAAGGCACCACTAGCCTGTGCTCCAAAAGCCATATAGTGATCAGTAAAGCCAGCGACATCATAATATGCCGACCATGCTTTTCCTATCAAAATAGTACTCTCATTATATTGGAGAGAGAGATAACTAAGACGACGGCTAGAGTCATCCATATTGGATATATTTATGAAAGGTGTATCACTATTCCAGCTTACTCCTGCTTCATACTGCATCATCAACTCTATATCATTGGCAAATTGATAATAGTAGAAAAATCCTCCTCTTGATCCTCCATTTTTCAGACTTAATCCTTCTTCGTTGGCACTACTGGCAAATTGAGGTCTTAGACTAATATATAATTTTGCAGGCAAAAGTCCATCTATCAACTTGCCATAATACCTATTATTTAGCTGTTGTCTAGCCATAAATGAAACCATTATAGGGTTATATACATCTGCTCTAGGAATCTTGACAGTATAGATTGATCCTCTATCCATCTGATCTTGAATATCAATACGAAATTGTTCTTTTGCATTTTGTCCATACTCTTGATCTCTGATCTCTGCATTTTCTTGATCTTCTATTTTGCCTCTATCTGTCATCTGAATATCTTTCTGCATACAGTAGTACTTTATCAGATCTTTTTTACTCTTTTTTTTGATAGTACTGATAGGATAACACTTTAACTCTTCCCCTTTGTGTTTCACTAAAAATGTAGGAACATTAGGAACTTCAACCTGAACGCCAATATTTTCCAATAGATTATTTTGACTTTGTGCCATTAGAGGCATCATTAATAAAAATAAAAATTTATGACCCCATGGGACTATATTTTCTAATTTAATTTATTTTCCTTATTTGCTAGCGATACTAGAGCTTTTTCTTCAATTTTTTCACTCTAGCATTGGCTCTCTCTATCGTTTTTAACTTGACCTCGCCAGATTTTACAAGTGCTATCATTGTATCCACCAATTTTTTCGTAGATACTGTTTGTCTAGGATCCAGTTGATTCCCAAATAGCAGGATGTCGTCACCTGCATTGACAGCTAATTTGATCGTGTTTTTCAATCCATATTTCTTACTGATCGCACCCATTTGGAGATCATCCGTGATCACTACGCCTTGGAAGCCAAGTTTTTTGCGTAGCTTACCATTAACAGTTTTAGCGGAGAGTGTTGCTGGATAGTTCGCATCCAAATTTTTATTGAAAACATGTGCCACCATTACCGTATCTGCCTTTTTATTCAATAATCTGTAGGGTTCCAGCTCCACAGGCTTCCAGAGATGAGTCACATCAACAAAACCTTTGTGCGTATCTCCCATAGAAGAGCCGTGTCCTGGAAAATGCTTGAGAGAAGTAAGTACACCATAATGGTGCATCGCGTCGATGAAAGTACTCGCATACTTAGCTACCATTTTGGGGTCTTTGCCAAACGAACGACCAAGACCATGAATGACATGGTTTTTTTGGTTGATATCCAGATCGACAACTGGTGCCAAATCATAATTGATCCCTACACTCTTTAACTCTTTTGACATTTTAATATAAGTCGCTTTGATCTGACTCTGATCCATCTTGATCACATCTGAAGCTTTGGGGAACTTACCATGAAATCCATATTTACTCTTGAGCCTCTGCACACGACCACCTTCTTGATCTACGGCAATAAGCAATCTATTATCCTTGCTACATGCCTGCAACTCACTGGTCAATCTCTTCAATTGTGATTTGCTAGCAATATTTTTGGGCTTTCTCTTGTTGACAGGATTGTAGTCGAACAGTATCACACCTGCCAAATTGTATCGTTTGATATCTTGACAGATTTGACTCTTTGGTTTAGCGCTTGTGCCATAAAAACCTACCATAAGCATATTGCCAGTCATCTTTTCAAGCGAAACAGTATCGGAAGTAGCGACAAGAAAAGTTTGCAGTGAAAAGAACAGAGTCATTAAGACAATAAAAGATTTGTACATTGGTCATCCTTGGGTTTTTTAGAAATAATTTTTTTTATTATACACTGTTTACCATTATTTACCATTTTATTGTACACTACACAATTATTACATAATAACTTGTGTATAATTACTCCAACAAATCATAAGGTATACAACAATGAAAAAGATTCTTACACTTACACTCCTTTTGGCTTCACTGCTGACAGTTTCTCAAGCGGCGGAAGACAAGTTTACGATGACGACAATCAAAGGAAAGACAATAGAGGTCACAGGCACAACAACTGGATTGATTCTAGAAGAGTATAAAGGGAAAATTATTTTTCTCGAATTTTTTGGGCATAGGTGTCCTCCATGTCTCAAATCTATAGGTCACTACAAAAGATTGCAAGAGAAATACAAAGACAAATTAGTCATTGTCGCTGTAGAAGTTCAGGGGATGAACAGAAGTTCACTCAAGGCATTCGTCAAAAAGAAGAAGATCAATTATGTCACCATCTCCCAAGATCAAGCAGGTCAAATCGTGCCCTATATCTCTTCGAGAGCACAATGGAGAGGTAGCATCCCTTATCTGATCATTCTTGACCAAAAAGGTGAAGTACAGCTCATGCAAGCCGGAATGCTTCCTGAGCAAGAACTTGAAAACTATATAGAGCAACTCTCCAAGTAAAATATACTTGGGCTAGCCCAAATCAACAAAAGGTAGATTAGATGAAGAAAATAATAATCTTTGCGCTTCTCTTGGCTTCGGTATTGGCATCGATACAAGCATCGGGCAAATATACCATGACATCGACTAGTGGAGTGACACTAAATGCAACAGCCATAATTGGAGGTTTAGTTTTTGATGAGTTGAAAGGCAAGATTGTTTTTCTTGAAG